>JAPYVG010000033.1 GCA_028277025.1 Sulfolobaceae archaeon | reverse complement strand
AGGCATTACTTTGGGTTATATCCAAATTACCAGAAATTTACAGAAAGAGAAAGAATGAAATTTTCATTAATGAGGAAGAACTAATCAGAAGGGGTTTGATAGTGAAACACAAATCAAGAATATAAAATGCTTATTCTTTTATCTACACTAATATATCGGAATATCTTTGTGAGGCGTTATCGCTTCAACGGATTGTTCAATCAAGCTAATTTTAGGTCTTTATTATCTATGTCCACTACACTTTTTTATTATTAAACATACTCTCTTGTATCATGAAAGTACGACCCATCTTTTTGGATGCTGAATACATTGTACATTTCACTTAGTTTATTTAGTTTAAACTCGTCTTTGTCCTCTAGAAACGCAGAATTTCACCCTTTAACTCTTTGATCACTACGCTAACTTGCTCCAGTAGCTAGGAATATCATATATAATATTTTTATAGACTAATTTGGCAATATAATCGTCTATGTCTTTATCTTTAAAATTCTTAACTTTAACCGCTTTATATGATCCTTTATCTAATAACTGAGTATAAATGCTCCTTATTGCGTTTTTAAGGAACTCTTTTCTATTATAAGCTAATTGTTCGCATTAATTAGCACGGGACTATCGGGGAAGTTAGATATATCTTCGAAGTAGCTAACGGGTTAAAGGATAAAGCTCATGATGTGAAAATTATAGCTTTAGCCGGAGATCACAGTTGGTTCAAGAATTTAAGGGCAGAAGTTATTTATAATCCATTAAACTCGAATACGTTTAGTTCAATAATACATGCTTTTTATAAGTTTTGTAGATACGTTACTTTATGAAGTGTTTAATGAATCCCTTATAATGCTTTTCATTTAATTTCATTTAAACTCGTGTAAGACCGGTCATTATTATTGAATTAGCTGAGTTAATCAGAAGCTTCGACTCCGACTTTACTGTTGCAACTTATTACTTGACAGCGTTCTCAGTTTGGTTTTCACAAAATAAAAAACCCTTATTTATTTGTTGTGAGACTTTCCACAACTGGTAAACGGAAATGAAGGAAAGTTAGGCTTAAACATGTTTTATCTCTCACTAAAGTTACCATTCTCTTTTATAGCAGTTTTATAGCAGTCTCTTCTTACGCTAAACAACTAATTGTGGAAAACAATCCCATAGCGAAAGTAACTATAGCGAGTCCCTGAGTTGATTTGAACATTTTTAGACCAAGAAGAATGAATAGCCGAAATCAAAAGAAGAGGGCTATGGTAAATATCATGGTAGTCTAGGTTTAAAGGTGACGAAGTATCGTTGGAAGTGTCGAAGAACGTTAACAAAAAGATTCCTATTCATGCAGTTTTTGTTAGAGGTGAAAGTCTTGTTAGGCGTTATTCAAAGACTGTAGGATTAGACTTCGAATATTCAGTATTTTCTTACGTATTAGACGTAGTCTTTTCTGAACTTTATTCTTCATCAGATACTTTCTCCGTACATCTTACGCTGAAAGCTTTGGTCTACCACCATCAGAGGCTATAGCTTGCGGAACTCCAATAGTTATGAGCGATAATAAAGGTTCTGGGGATTACGCTATAGATGGTTTTAATGCGTTAATTTCACAACCTGGTGATATCAAATCCTTGTCAGAAAATTACTGAAAGTGATTCAAGACGACAAACTGAGGGAGAGAATGATAGAGAATGGACTAGAGACTGCAAAAAACTACATGGACAAAAACAGTAGAGAATTTTGAGAATGCATTAAAGGAAATAAATTTAGTCTTAAAATACTATAATAAAACAGTATTAATTTCTGATTTACTGTTATTAATTTACTGTAGTAAACTTATAAGTTTTTATTGTTATAGAGCTTTTTTTATAATTTAAAAACTTCTTTTCTACTCTTTGTTAATAGCTGAGTTAAACGGTTTAATTCAGTATCGCGCCAGATGAGGGCAAACCATCTTTAAATCACATTATATGCATCGTCAATATAGGTTACGCTTAGGTTTGATAACTGTAAACGTGTGAGGAATTTGATAATTCGTTTCTCAAAAAAAATATTAACTGGTAATTTAAGCTATGTTTGTGAAGTCAGCGACAATAATTACAGTTTACAGAAGGTATAAGTATATTGATGAAGCGTTAAACTCAGTTTTATCTCAATCAGTCAAACCAGATCAGATAATTATAGTAGCTGACAATCCGAAGATGTTGAACAACTCTATAAATGCAACTGTGATTGAGGCAGATTATCCACAATTAGGAAAGAAGACGTTTGAGGCAATTAAGGCTTTGAGAGATGATATTGACATTGTATATTTCCTTGATGATGACGATATGTTTTGTAAAAATAAAATTGAATATATAAATAAAATTTTTGAGAAAAGAAGAGATATAGTTACAATTCATAACTCGAGGAAATTAATTGATGAGAACGGAAATCAATTAAACTCGACTTCCGATATACCGTTTGAGGTCTTAATAAATAGAAATAACTTCAGAAAAATAAGTCATCAATATCCTTTAGGGCTAGGAAATAATTCTTCTTATTCTACAAGAAGAGAATTTTTAGAAGAAATTAAAAAAAGCCTTAGCTACATAGATTTGGGACTAGATCACGCTCTAATGTATTTATCCTTAGAACATGATAATTTATTACACATACCAGAGAAATTAACCATATACAGGGTAGGTACTGGAATATCTACTTATAGTAAAGTAACAGACTACAGTGAGTTTTTAGAAAATAAAAATAGGATAGTTTGCCTTTTTAACAGAATTTTAGAAGATTTTAGATACTTAGGTTCACTTATAACAAGTTGTAACCAATGTAAGAAAGAAATTCAGAGAACAATTCTGTTTCTAGAACTGTACTTAAGTGCTGAAAATGAGGTTTTTAAATGTAGCTATAGGGCTCAACTTTCATCTTTAAGTAGTATTTTATTTTCATCTATAAAATATTATCTGGATAGAACAATAAGTGTGAAAGATCTTTATAATGTTTCAAAAGGTGTTTTAGCACAGCTAATCTTAGGCAAAAAGAAAGTATCTGAGATGAGGAGCAAAAAAGATTTTGAAAGCTTACAAAAAGTTAAAACTTAATGAACTCAATTATAAATATTTACTAACTATATCCAACAAATTTTTCTCATAATTCTCAGGGGAAAATCTATCTGCCAATTCTTTCATCATCCTCATACTATAAAAATTCCAATTTTTAATTCCACAAACGATCTTACTTAAAGCCTCATTTATCTCATTAAACATATACTCTTTAGGAACAAAATCAATTACCCCTCCTTTATTTCTGGTGACTGGAATTAGACCAGCGCTCATACCTTCAACTACTGAGATTCCAAACCCTTCAATATAAGGAGTTGGGTTAAAATAAACTTTGGAAACTGATAATAATCTAAGTTTAGTTTCTTCGTTTACGTTAGAATAAAGTTCAATATTTTCACTTTTTTTCATTTTAAGTTCTTTGAAGTATTCGGGATCTTGAAGATAACCCGCTATAACAAACTTAATTTTCTTTAATTCTTTCGCAACATTCAACACGTTATCCAATCCCCTGTCCCTTGAAAACCTAGATATAGTAAGTACAACATCACTCCTATTCATGTTGTCTATCTTCCTAAATTTCTCTGTATGGACGGGTGGGTACAAGATCTTAGCATCTAAATTCCAAAAGTATTTGGCTTCAGCTTGAGTCCAACTACTATTCACTAGTACTAAACTTCCTCTTCTACGAAGCTCCTCTATAAATCTTTTCCTGATAAAATACTGAGGTAATAAAATAATCCTTTTAAGTGATAAGGATCTTATTCTGTAATCAGTATTAAACTGATGAAAATAAACTATATCAGACGCAATTGGCTGTATGTCTCCGTGCACATTAATAGAAAAACTTTTATCTTTCTTGTACAACATAGAATAAATCATCTGAAATGTGACGTTTGAGATTTTTGGCAATAACTTTATTTTTATATTTCCCTCACAGTTCTTAAGCGAAGTTAAAACACGTTCAGATAAGCTCATTGTAACTAGTGTAACATCATATCCGTTTTTTGCGAGCAAGCATAGTGTGTCTACTGTCATTAATTGGATTCCGCCTAGCGTACTCATATCAAATAAGATTACTGAAATAGTTTTCATTAAATTAATCCTCGCTTAGCTCTTTGTATAAAGTTATTAAATCACTAATAATCTTATCTGGATTAAACTTTACCAAGGCATTAGCTCTGGCCCTTTCACCCATCTTCTTAATTTCTGTTCTGGGAATCAATGATATTTTGTAGAGAGCTTCAGCGAATTCCTTAACATCATAGGTATTAACGTGGAATCCATCAACACCGTCAGTAACTTGCTCAACTAACCCTCCGTTACCCTTAGTTACAAGCACCGGTCTACCAGAAAGCATTGATTCTGTTACAACTCTAGCCCATGTATCAATGTATAAACTCGGTACTATAACGACATCAACGTCACTTAAAGTTTCTCTCATTTTCTTTATATACTCTTCATAAGGAACTCTTTCTGTTAGGATTACATATTTAGTTAGTTCTAAATTCTTAACAATCTCAACCACTTGTTCCGATTCTAGGCCTCCAGGGACTTTAAGTCTTAACTTGCTATTTTTCTTCAAGGCTATTGCAAAAGCCTCTAACAAGTTGAATATACCCTTCTCCCTATCTGGGTAACTAAGGTATGCAAAAGTGAAAAACTTCTCATTTGGATTATAAGGTACATAATCTATGTTTTTTGTAAGTGCGTTAATATTGATAACTTTTATCTTCTCTTCGGGAAAACCTCTAGATATTAGGACGTCCTTTACTACCTTGCTTACAGCTAAAATTACTGAGGCAGAAGACACGTTTTTCTTTATCCTTTCCATTTTTCTTACTGCGTAAAATGCCTCAAGCGCTGACGTAAGCAAAGATTTGCCTTTCTTACTTCTTATAGCTTTACTCACCTTGCTCAGGGTTTTGCAATCACAGTCATTACAAGTCATTGAATTAAAGTAACAGGTCGGCCACCAGTACTGTATTGTTATCACGGTCTTAACTCCTCTCTTTTCGGCCAAAGGTACAATACCGTGCCAAGCGTTAGCTATGTGAAGTATTGAACCTTTTTCTGGGTTAATCTCGTTGAGAGCCCTCTTTGAGTAAGATGTACTGTTGAGCATCGTCTCCTCTCCGAATATCTTACTTTTAGGAGGAGAAGGTAATACATTAAAGTTTGAGGGAAAAGTAGTGTACATCTCCACGTCTATACCTTTCTCCTTTAGGAACTCGTACATTAGCAAAGTAGTAGCATAAACTCCTCTCTGTCTCGTCTCTAATAAAATTCTAACCCTCAATTTATTCAAATAATTGGTTGTCACACAGTATTTAAATCATTATAAACCTATCGTCTCTTTAAATCGCTTCATAAACTCTTCAAACCTAAATTTCTTAGCAGTCTCTATTGCACCTAATGAAAGCCTATCGGCCTCCGACGGATTATCTAGTAAGTACTCCACGTATTCGGCAATCTTTTTGTAATCATCTACTTCAGCTATTAGGGAATTGTAATTATGTATTCCGTACTCTTTAGACCCCTCAGTCCTCGTCATTACTACTGGAGTTCCGGAAGCCATAGCCTCTAATGGTGGGAGCCCGAAACTTTCTAACCTTGATGTATAAACGAAAACATAAGAGGATGCGTATAAATTTGCCAGCTCTTCCCATGAAAGTCTGGGATACTCTATGTATTTAAAGCCTAGATCTCCTAAACTAACATTGTCTGAGTTAACTATGTGAATTTCAAAATCTTTTCTCTTTCTATAAATTTCATTCATTGCTTTTACAAATGTATCAAAACCTTTTGTAGGAGCCGTACGGGCTATGGTCATTACTATTTTTTCCTCTGTGATGGTTTAACAAACTGAGTTCTAAAGAACTCATCACGAATAAACATTCCTACTCGCAATATTTTTCCTTTACTATTAAATTGCTTAATTACATTATCAGTGTAATTCGAAATGCTTAGAAAGGTAAGATCAGAGGAATACGCTTTGGCTATATATTTTTTGACTCCCTTCCACTGATCGTAAATGAAATAAGTGTCAGTTGATTCTTGTACAAATACATATTTTCTACCAGCTCTTTTAGTTGGTATAATGGTATACCACGAGGTAGCGATTATTATATCATTCTTTACTTTCTTAACAGGATTTGTTAGTATTCTCATATTAGTCTCATAAAACAAGGCTGTAGCCCAGCTAAACCTCTTAAAGCGCTTTTTAAATTCTAAAAGAAACTGTATTGAAAAGAGAAAACGTGAAAATTTCTTTTGTGTAAATGCATTGGTATATCTTGTAGGATTATAGCCAGAATAATTCCATCCCACTAAGCTAACTAAATTCACAGTGTGCCCTTCTTTAGCTAGTTGATCTGCAATCCTATAAATTACTAATTCAAACCCAGTTCCTCCTAATCCCCACATCACAAAAGTTATATTAGCCACAATATATAGCCGGTGAAGAAGGTAAAAATTTTTAGAAGAAGTTTTTATTCTTCTTTTTCTTGTTCTTTTGTGCCATTTATTTCAGTTATCATTACGGTTCATAAAAGGAAGGAGTCTTCACTTGAGGCTGTTGACTCTGCAATAAATCAAACCTTACCGAAAGATGAATATGAAATAATTGTTGTGAAAAACTTCAAGGACGAGAGGATTTAACTAATTTGTCTAAAATGAGCAAAAGATATAAGAATGAATACTTGACGTTGTTAAACATCTTCTCCCGTTTTAAATGTGAAATAGCCGATGAATATAAGAAAAAATCAATTTCTCACCTTTAAGCTATGTATCTAGGCTGGACCGTTACTTGTAGTGGATTACCTAGTACAAAAAAGAGCTAACATTAGAAGAGCTTATTAAATAGTTTTGCTATTAAGAAAATTTAAAATCATTTTTACATGGCTTATTACCTTTTGCTCCTAGGATAATAAAGGACTATGACACAAAGAAATGGTATAAATACGATTTAAGGGTTATGGGATCGAATGAGCAGTAATAGATTTTTCCCAGTTAATCTGGAACCAAATATACTTAATTAACATAACGCCGCAATTAGTACTTATCGATGACTATTCAGATGCTAGCTCCAGATATCTTTTAGATATGGAAATATAATCATAGTTTTTCACCAACTCCTTTCCATTACTGCTTATCTTTTCCCATAATTCATGATTTGATAATATCATCTCTAATTTCTCAGCGTAATCGTTAGGATTAATTCCATTAATTCTAAAACCATTATATCCATCAATTAATGCCTCTTCTGGAATACAATTACTGCCGACCATTGGAGTACCGCTTGCTGAAGCTTCGAGAGTCGTATACGGAAAGCCCTCAAATGTAGACGGTAAAATTAAGGCTGTAGCTCTTGCATATAATTCTTTGAGTTCTTCATTATCTACGACTTTAGGGATAATCCAGTCATATTTAAACTTTTCCTTCCAGTAATGAGCAGCGCTACCTACTATAACTAGGTTCGCGTTAAACCCTCTTTCCCTTAAGAGCCTAACAGCCTCAACAGAGACGGGAACGTTTTTCTCACCTCTAGTCCCTACATGAAGGATGAATTCTCTCTTGTCTCTAGGGTAGGATTTAAATCCCTCGTTCTTAAAGGGAATCGGTATAACTTCATGGCATTTAATGCCTAACTCTGAAGCCATTCTCTTAATCTTCTGCGAAACACACACCACATAATCTTGCCTGGAATAAAGGAAGCGTAAAGCTAACGCTTTCACCTTACTCTTTTTAGCTTCATCAAGACCGTTACCATGGATTACTGCAATTTTCTTAGCCTTACTTCTAATCCACGCTACTCCGTTCATTATGACCAAATCTGGAGAAAGCTCATTTACTACCTTGCTTCCCTCAAAAAACCAATCAATAACTACTTTTTTTATAGGCTTAGGGACTGAAAAAGCATTATATTTAGCATCAGTACCCCACATTTCCAAAGGGGAAAAATCACGTCCAACGTGATGTGTAAGGAAAAATACTTCGTTACCCAATTTTCTCATCCCTTCTCCTAATGTGAAAACAAACCTACTGACGCCGTCTAGAGCATCAAGATGCTCTCTTCTCGTTATTATTATTCTCATAATAGCAATTTATAACTAGACTATTTTAAACTTTAAGCCTTAGGCGTCACACTAAGTAGTGTGAAGAATTTAAACTCGTAATGATGAAATAATAAGAATTAGTTTCAATAATGGTTTCAAAATAATATTAAGCTTGCTGCTCTCAAGTGCTGATTCGATTTCCATAATTTCAATAGCAGAGATTGTTTTTGAAAGTGCTATCAATATTATATATTGAGTTATAAAAGTTAGTAGAGAAAGTGGAAGGTTGTAAGGATAAGGGATCTTGAACTCTATGACAGTAGGTAATATGAGCGAGATCAGTGCTACAATTTCAACCCTAATAAGGGTGAAAATTGATTCCTTCAATTTCAATCCTATTAATTTACTTAACTGTATGTCCTCATAGATTGTGGATACAATTGATGAAGCCCAACTTGAAAATATCATGCCCACTATACCAGAACGTAAGAGGAGAAAATATGTTAGTGGTATAAATACAGAAATGTTAATTATATTTTCTACAATTGGGATCTTGTATATTCTTTTTACATAGAAGATAGTGTTCCTTCCATAAAGAGTAAGAAACGAGGTCAAGATCGAGAGGATCAAGGAAAGCTGAAGCAGATAGGGGGCTAACGAGTACTTCTCCCCATAAAGTAAGTAAACAAGGGGAAACGAAATGGAAAATAGCATCCCTTGTGCTCCCAACGTTATTAGTAAAGCGTATCTGGAATACTTCATAACTGCTTCGGCATACTGTCTTTCGTCAGTTATCCTAGAGAAGGTAGGTAAAGTTATCTGAGCTAAGGGAGTAGTAAAAATAGCTATAATACTAGTTAAGTTGTTAGCGGCAGCATAATTACCTATATCTGAGGCGATTATTAGCCGGGAAAGTAAGATATACTGGACTTCACTCGAAATTAACCCTATTAAGCCCAAAATCGCAAACGGTATATTATAAGAGAAAATGCTCTTTAATGATATATCTCCTTCAGCTTTTACTCCCGTAAAAAAGTAGAGCAAATAAGTGATCCCAACTATCCCAGCAACAGCATATCCCGCTAATGCACCAAAGATCGCCCCGGCTATCCCGAAACCTAGAATTATTAATAATGGCGCTAAAATTAGCCTTAATAATGCATGTAAGAAATCTATAAATGAGCTCACGTGAGATTTTCCCAATGCTAGTAATTGATTGTAACTAATGTACCTGAATATTGTTTCTAAAAGAATTATTAAGGCTGAAATCCTTAAATAAATAGCTAATTCTGGTCTATTCAGTATTGAACTCGCTATGTAATCATTTAGGACTAAGAAGAGCACAGTGAAAACCAAGGATAATGTAAGCATGTAAAATGAAGTAATTTGAAATACCTTTTTCGCTCCCGCCAATTTTCCTCTGGCCATGAATTCCGAAATGTATCTTTGCGCTGCAGTAGTCATTCCTAAATCTATGAAGTATAGAAGAAAGTAAGGAATACTAAATGAGAGAGTATATAAACCGTAGTTCGCAGGTCCTAGTAGTCTAGCTACAATGATTGCGTTTAAGCCTAGTAAAACCGTTGCTGAGAATGTGCCCACTAGGATGTGGAGGTACGACGTGATAGCGTATTTAGATATATCACCCATTAAGTCGATAAACTTGTATGTATATAAAAATTTAGTACAGTATATCATGAAGCTTTTTGTTCCTTTTCGTACCACTTCCTTGCAACGTATAGTTGAATGGATTTAGGCTTGAAGATTAATGATGCTGACAAAATTCCTCTTTGATTTTTATAATCCAAACTAACGTATTTTGTGCAATAACTAATATTTGCTTTGTACAGTCCATCTTTTGATAGTCTAGTTACAGTTACTTTATCGCTTAAAGCCTGAGCCAGCAGCGCTTTGACTACGGTATTGCTTATTCCTTCTGATTTGCAAGAACTTACAAGTTCTAGTATCAGCCCATATCGATTAGAATAAAAAGTTATTTTCTTTCTAACTAATTTTGAAAACTTTTCTCTTTTTAAGCAGTAGAATTATTATAACGCTGTCTGTATAAAGTCGACATAACGGGGTCGAACTTGATCTTACAGTTTTTAAGTAGTGCAAAATAGTAATAAAAGTTGTCAATAAAGTATCTTACCTTTTTTAGTTAAGAAACGTATTTCACTAGAATATCTTTCTTAATACAAGTAGAACTTGAATCAACTGTGCTTAGATCTATAAAACTATTTCTCCTAAATTCTCGGTTGTTTTCTTTCAACTTGTCTATAGGTTCGCTTATATTTTCCCCTTGCCTAAAAGCTAAAAGAGCGTGATGGTAATAGCCTAAGCTTTCTTCCTTAAATGCATCCTTGACTTTTTCTAGTTTCCATGTAACCCATATATCATCGCCGTAGAGAAAACAAATAACTTTACCTTCTGTATACGGCAAAGCGTTGACAATAACTGCACCTTGATTCTCTTCTTTAAAAAATACGGCTTTTTCACTTAGGTTTTTTAAAGTGTCATCATATTCTGAGAAATTCTTTACAACAATTATTTTATACTCATTTTTTTAGGTAAAGTTTGGTTTAAGGCAGAGTTAATAGCCTCAAGTAAAAACTCCCTCCTATTATGAGCAGTAATAATAACTGAAATGAAAGGTATGAAAAACTTCTTATTAAGACGCTAGTAGCGCAATAAATTTTCGTAATATACTTGAAATCTAGGTAGAATCTTACTCCATCTGAAGTTTTCAGCCCATTTTCTGGCACTTTCACTTAGTTTACTGTATATAGAATCGTCTACTATCAAAGTGGTTATTGCTTTAGCCAAGGAATACGGATCGTTTTCCGCTCTCAAACTAGCTATATTAGGTGGTGCTGCGTACGTTTGTCCGCCGTTGCCAACTATAATAGTTGGCTTTCCCATAGCTTCAGCTTCCAGTAAAGTTATGCCAAATCCTTCAAATGGACTCGGATTTATAAATACACGGCATTTGCTTATCAGCTCTATTTTCTCTGATTCACTTACTTCATTTTTGTATTCAACATTAAGTCGGTATTTCTCGGAATATGATAAGAGTTCTTTAACTATTCCTCCGTCTGGACCAGCTAAGATTAACTTATTTTTTATTCCAGAAATCTTATATGCTTTGAGTAATGTTAGCAGGTTCTTCTCCTTACTTATCCTTCCTATATAAAGTAAATATCCTTTATCTTCTGTCTTTTGTTCGAAGTAGACATCGTCTACACCGTTAGGGATCAACGTCGATGGAACTTTAAATTTCCTCATTAGAATTTCTTGTTCTATCGGCGTTATTGCTATAATATTGTACTTCCTAATGACTGAAGAGAATAGATTATCGACAAGTTTGTAATAAATAAATGTTATTAGGCCTACTTGAGAAACTGGATAAAAAGGAGAATGAGGCTGCAATATTTTAACGAATTTTTCATTTGCTAATTGGAACACATGCGGATGTCTCCATACGTGAACATGAATAATGTCTGGATCTATATGTCTTATAACCTCTAATAATTTCTTTGAATAACTTCCATGACTCCACGTAAATTGTACAGGAAGTCTAATCACATTTACCTTATTTATTCGCTCAATTTCGTTATAAATATTTTTACCTTTAAGTCTATCCCTATTATAGGTAATTACGTAAACCTCATCACCTTTACTAGCTAAGTACTCACTAATTTTCTGTACTACTGTCTCTACTCCGCCCTTTATTGGATAATAAAAAGGGGCAACGTGAACTACTCTCATACCTATTAGATAATAATAGATTAAAAGATTATAAATTGTATATGTGCGAAGTGTAAACTTCACAAATGGAATTGTAAATTTAATAATAAATATAAATTATTGTAATTTATTACAATCTTAGGCTTTACACTCCTGGATATATGGACAATGGTTACTCTACTGCGAAAACAAAGTATTAAAGGTTTAGGAGAAGAAATAGTTTAATGGCTGTAAAAACAGGAAGAAGTGTATTGCCATCATTTGTAGTCTCCTTATCAGTTTTAGTAGTTTTAACAATTTACACGCTTACACTCTTATCGTATTCTAGGCTAATGGGGTTCAAGGACTATTTCAGTCAAATGAGCTTAGACCCTTACGCTTTTCCCCTATTCTCAGTCCTCACAGCACTTTCCTTTATTTTAATTTATTTGACTAAAAGAGAGAACAAAAGCGTAATCTTCTTAACAATTCCCTTCATAGCGTTCATTTTAGCTCGTTTTTACTTACCTTGGTTCTCATTTCCTCAATACGGCAGTACGTTTTACGACGCAGGAGGGTTTTTAGAAAGGACAGAATATGTGCTCTACACTGGTCATACTACGCCAATTTATCCCCTTGATCAAATAGTAAGGCAAGAGCCTGGATTCGAATGGGCTAACGCTATGCTAATAGATATAATGAACGGTGTACCCACCTCACCTACAGCCTTCATTCTCACCTTCCTCGAAAAGTACTATAACGTAATAGAGGTCTTGGTTTACACTCCAATACTCTTATACGTCTTCCGAAAATTAGGTTTAGATATATACAAGAGCTTTATAGGTCTTATAATATTCTTCGGGTTCGAGTTCTCACCAAACCTTCATTACGTAGACCAAACTTACGCTACGCCCCTTTACTGGTTACTGCTCTTATTAGTTTACTTAAGCGTTAAGGAAGGGGGGCTGAAACATTCGGTGCCGATAGCAGTGCTATCATCAGGGATAATACTATCTCACTTAGGCGTTGCGTTCTTTTCCTTCTATGGGCTTTTAGCGATTGCTCTTTACTATCTAAGGAAGAACAGAACGCCACTTTATTATACAGCGCTATTCGGAATAGGTTGGGTAAGTTACCTTAATTACCTAGCTACGGTTTACGCTGGTTACGTAGGTTTAGGTTATGATGTGGCCACGTTTTACACAAAGCCTTCTAGTTTGATTACTGTAATATCACAAGATTTATACAGACCTTTGCCTATATGGGCTGAAATCGTGTTTTACGAAGCAGTATACATGGCTATAATAACTTTGACTCCTGCACTGCTATTTTTCTTACTATCGCGTAAGAGCGATAAAAAGGAGGAATACTTAATGCTAGCTGTGTTGATACTCATTACTTCCCTAATAGCGGGTCCGGTAGCAGCAAAGTTGGGAGGTGCGGGTTATATTACGAGAATTCCGCAACAGTTAATGCCATTTATGGCTATGGCTTTTGCCGAAATATCTTTCTCCAGAAAGCTTAAGCCTTTATTCGCTACCATGGTTATTATCCTAGTGTTAGTGGGTTCACTTTATTATTATGAGGGTAGGAATTTTGAAGCCACGCTTAATAATAACTACCTTACATTCCTTTATACTTACGCCGTGTCCAAACCTCCTTCGTTCCTCTTAACGGCTTATTGTCCTTTAGGTATCAACGCTACAATTACTGGGTATTCGATTTCAGGTTTGATACAGTCTTATTATTATGAGTACGGTAACTTCTCGATAATTCAAGAGATAGTTTATAATACGAGTTTGAGGGATGGAATAATTTACATGGCTCCAGGTGTTGTTACTGGAATTAGCTGAGGTAAAGGAGGAGATGTCTAGCTACTTCTTACCACCAGTATCGTACTTTTTCCCATGTGTGCGACTTTCAGATGTATACCTGAAACTATAAGTGCAATAAATTAGTATTACGACGAGTTATTATTGATGATGGTGTATTCTTAGGAAAGATTAAATTCGTTTCCCCGGTTTTTTTAACTGATGAGAATAGCATTAGTCAATCATAGCGTTTGCGGTTACGGGGGTATAGAGATTGTTTCTCAAAGGCTTTACTATTACTTGACTAAAAGGGGACACGAAGTAACACTCTTCTCTACCTCAGCCTGTCAAGGTATGAACGTCAGGCGAGTTAAAGTCCTTAAACTCAACCCGGAAATTCAAATACCTCTAGATAAGGTAAATGGAGAATACGAAATAGTTCACGCGCTTTCCTCTTTGAGCTACTTTAATATTTCAGTATCCTCAATGCTTAAAGGTAAAAAAGTAGTGAGCTTTCTATCCGTAAAGGCTTTGCGCACTCACCCAAATTTGTTTTACAGACTGATTGGTTCTATTTACGAGGACTACATGATAAAAAAGGGGTTGAAGTTAGCTAACGCAATAACGGTGAAAAACTTGGGCGACAAAGTAATTCTAGAGAAGTTTAGTGCAAACCCTTTCCTAATTCCTGATGGGTTAGACGACGTATATTTTAAGCCTTTAAGTGAGGATTTTAGACAAGAGGTGTTAAAACGTTTTAACTTAGAAGAGGGTGAGTTTGCACTTTACGTGGGTAGGATTCATAAGTTGAAGGGCGTCGAGGTCTTCATTAAGGCTCTGCAATTGTCTAATTTTAAGGGCGTAATAGTTGGTAGTGGAGATAAGGTTGAAGGTACGAACGTTGTTTATGCCGGTTCTCTTGACGATCTGAGTAAGATCGCCTTAATAGACTCGTCGTGCTGTGTAGTCGTTCCGAGCCTTTCGGATTACGTTGAGGCTTTCTCTATAGTAGCTTCTGAAGCTTGGGCCAGGAGGAAACCGGTCATCGCTTCTTCCGTAGGCGCTTTGAAGTACAGGGTTAAAGAGGGGGTTAACGGTTTTCTGTTTAAGCCCGGCGATTATAAGGCTCTAGCTAACATTTTGCCAAAAGCTAAGGACTTTAAGGTTAAGGAAATACCGGAGGACGTTTCGCCATGGGAAATGGTTGTGAGTATGTATGAAAACGTATATAAGAAGACCTTAGAAGATAGCAATTTAGAAAAGTAGCTTAAGTGTAACGGGTAGAAAGACGCTAACTACATCTCGTCAGGTAGATTTTTTATTCTCTATCTGAAGCGTTAAAAGGTTAGTTTTAAGTTAATATGTCTTTACTACATAATAGCGAAATTAGATCCCCCTAGCGTATAGGAACGGAATATTTTTAATTCTCAGATTTTTTGAGAATGATTTGTTTCCTATCAATATAGAGATTCATAGAAGCTGGTCATGCCCTCGGTATAGAGTTTACGTCCCTTGGCGATTCTACAAGTAAAGAGAAGGTAAAATAGAGCAGTCATTGTATCCAATATTTATAACCCCCTTGTATAATATTCTCCTATGAAGACTTTAGGAATAATCCTTATTGCTCTTTCCCTTTTAATGATTGCCCTTTACGCTTACGGTCTTTTCTTCTCTCCTTACAGTGAAATCTTCTTAAAAATAGCAGTTTTCGCAATAGTAAGCGTAGTTTTCGGCATAGTTGGTTGGATAGGTTATTCAATGGTTAAAGCTCCTGAACCGAAGGACTTGAAGGATTTAGAGAAAGAAATTGAGGAGGTCGTAAAGGGGAAGAAAAGTGAAGGGTAAGTGGGCTACGTTTATCCCTACTTTTGTAGCCCTAGTGCTGAGGCTTTATCCATACTTATATGCCCATGAACCTTACCGCTTAGCAAGCTGGGATAACTTATACTTATCTAACATGTTATTAAGCGGTAAGGTTCCGCTTTCAAGCTTACTCATAATTCACCCAACTTTAGGAAGTGAGTTCTTTTCAACAATATTTTCAGAAGTCACGTCCGTTTATCCGATATCCTTTGAGCCGTTAATAATACCTGCCGTAGGGTCTATTTCGGTTTTAATAATATACTTAACGGTTAGGGATTTCGGGGTCAAAGTTGCATTCCTTTCTTCAACTTTTTTAGCCCTATTTCTCGGTGAGGCTTTGATAGATGCTTCAGTTAAGAACGCAGTTTACGGTGAACCGCTCTTCTTGTTAGCTATATGGTTAATGATGAGAAGAAAGAGCGGGTTAAAGGAGTACTTCTTATTGTTTCTTATCTCCTTATCCCTTATTCCGATATATTTCTATTTTACGGGCTTCTTGTTTCTTATAGCGCTGTTTTTTACGCTCTATGACAGGGACTGGAAGAAATTCATAAGTGTCTCTTTACCTTTGTTGATAATCTTCCCTCAGCTTTCAACGATAATTAGGCCTATTTACCTACTGGCCTTAGGTATGTATACAGCCTTTTACTTTTTAACAATATTCTTACTAAAGTTTTACGTTAAAGGCTATGTGATATCCAGCTTGATTGTGGTTCTTGCTGTACTCTCCTTGTTCGTTAAGTTCCCCTATTCACCGGTTTTCCCTCCTTACTTCTTACCTTTTGCAGTACCTTACATAGTAGGATTCTATTACATTAATGAGAAGAAGTTAACTTACGTTAACTTATTTCTTTCATCCCTTCTAGTGCTCTTGCTCTTTTCAGTTTTAATTAAGACTTCTTTGGGTTTTTACATTGCGTACAGACTAATGGACTATATATCAATTCCCTTAGCGATGCTTTTCGGTTTAGGTGGGGTAAGAACTAAGCTAATCCATTTGATTTTATTAATTCTGGCTACCTCTAACTTTTTCGCGATTTTCGCGACAATCAACCTGAAGTTGCCCTACACTGGAGGAACAACGGAAGTTTATACACAACCCGAGTTCTTTGCAGCGAGTTTTATTTCAGGTAATAACGTCTTAGCTGAGGTTTCTACGTGCGTTAAGTTCCAGTTCTTATTCCAATATTTCGGACAATCCGTTGATCGTTATTCAGCGTACTATTACTTGATAGGAAAAGCTCCTCCACCGACTCTCTTTTTGCTTACTCCTTCTCTTAGTCAAGGATACGTTCTAAATTATAACGAGCATTTGCCTAACCCCGTACCGGCGAATTACGAAGAGAAGTTGAATAACGTTAGTCTTATATTTAACGATGGGGCAGTGCAGTTATACATGGGATAAAATATATGAACGGGAATGAAATAAAACTCGCCGTGAAATTTATAATCCTTGCGCTACTCTTAATCTTCGCGGCTTTTTCTGCTGTTTCTACGGTATCTTTTGCTACATCTAATTCTCAATTAATTACTCAGATTCAAGAGCTTTACTTACAATTAGAGAAGATAAGTGAATCTGGAGTTAACGTAAACCCTCAGATTCAAGAGCTTAATGAAGCCTTACAACTGTTGCAGAACGGCTCGAATCCGAGTGAAGCCGAAGCGTTGATTCAACAAGTTAATTCCTCAATACCGCAACTCGAGAGCGAGGCAAGCACGCTTTACCTTGAACACCAAATCGTTAAGTATTCTACAATTTCGACCTTAATAGTCTTAGGTTTTCTGACTTATTATTTCGGTCCTAGGTTCTTGTGGAAGGCGTGGATTAAGACGAGGAGTAGGTGGGTGGTCAAATGATAGAGGACGAAGTGCTGGGAGTTATAATGGCCATAATTGTGGTTACCGCCGTAGTTGCTGTAACGTTAGCCTTCTTCAACCCAGGTAATCATTATACTGCGATAGGTCTCCTGGGAACTAACGGTAAAATAGGGAATTACCCCAGACATCTAGTAGTTAACCAGTCTGTAACCCTTTACCTCTTCATTTACAATCATGAAGGTAAGCCTATGTATTACATAATTTACGAAAAGTTGGGTAACTATACTACTGTCCTTAACTCAACTTACCCTGGCTATAATTTGCCGGTGTTGAACGTTTATCAAGTTATTGTAGGGAATGACGAGAACGTTACCTTGCCGGTAGTCATTAAAATCCCTCACCCGGTCGTTAACGGCAAGGTGTTTTTCGTATTGTATTATTACAACGGTTCGGAGGTGTATTCCGGGGAATGGTTACAGCTAATCTTGAACGTGACAGAATAAGGAGTGCTGTAATGAAATACAAGGGTTTGACCTTAGGCGAGATCGTGGAGAGGGTGAGTAAGGAATTGAACGTTAAGGACTACGAGATTGCTAAGGTAATTTATGAAATGGTTGAGGACGGTGAAATAAGGCTTGTAGATCCTAATGAGGGTTTTCTAAACTTTTTACTTTATCATTCGATTTGGTTCTTATTAGTCTTAGTGATAATCTTCGGCACTATAATTTCCGTTTTCCTTAACATCCTACCTTTACGTTACTTTTTCGGAATAATCTTCGTGATGTATTTGCCCGGCGCGACTTTGACTGAGCTCGTTTACCCGAAGAAGGAGGACTTATCGCAATTGGGTAGGTTCGCGATGGGAATAGGACTTTCCTTAGCGCTAGATCCTATTGTGGGTTTATTCCTTAATTACGGCCCTGGAATCTTCGTTAACACTTCTTTAATTTCTCTTACTTTACTTACCTTAGCTTTTTCCCTAGGAGCGTTGTTCAGAAAGTATTCTAACTATAGATTGTTAAAGCAGGTGGAAAAGGTTGAGAAGTGA
>JAPYVG010000174.1 GCA_028277025.1 Sulfolobaceae archaeon | reverse complement strand
TCCGGTCCGAGTTGGAGGCGGCCAAGCTCCCCACCGGGCTTTAAGCCCAAGGAAGTCAACGGCCTACACCCCAGTCAGATCTGTATTACCCAGATCTGGCTAATATGTTTTATATAAGGAAGTCAGAAGATATCCTTAGATCATTTTCAAGCTTGGAAATGTTTTAGTTAAGAAGCTTAACAATAGTTAAGAGTATATGAGTAATTTATTTAACTTAAAGTTTAGGACATTCAATTTCCTTAAAGAAGTCGCCCACGTTACTGCCGTTTACAACATCGTAGTCTGGATCCTTTAATACTTCTAAACAGATAGGTTTCGATGTTATGTTATCACAGTACACATTAACCCTTATTATGTCCCCTGCTCTCACTCTTGCTCTATCATCTCTGGGTTCCAGTGCGGGATTCCTATTGCATCGTATTACAGAATATTTATAATTTTGTGTTGTTTTACCTATAACTACTAAATCCGCTATTTCATAATCTCCCTTTGCTATATCCAGCGGTCTAAATTGATCCTTTATATCAGTATACACTCCTTCCCAATATCTAATCCAGTGGAGCAAAACTCCGCCAAAAGTTTCCGGCACGGAATTTCTGATAATCTCCGCCTTAGCTGTGCACTCTCTTGCAGCAGTATCACCGTTATTGGAAACTTTAATTCTAATCAGTTTCGCCTCCCCAATGTCGTCCCTATCAACAATAATAGGAACCGGCTTGTCAATTATGGAATACTCGAATTCTACATCTAGCTCAGGCTTACCTTCATGATCCTTACTTGCTCTTGTAATGAGTCCGTTTGCTTCTTCATCTCTTTAATTTGCTTCTTTAATGTTTCGTTCTGCTTACTCATCTCCTTATACTGCTTATAGTAGATAACCATGCTGGCTATCAGTGCTGCAGTTGTAATAATGTTCGATATACTTACCATAATAGACCTATTCCTGATGCATAGCTTTAAAAAGATATTAGGTAAACGATGTGACCTCCGCAGTTTACAAAGAAAGGGAGTTAAGGGGGCGGAAAGCCGTCGCTTCTCTGAGGTGGGGCTCAGTTTCTAAGCCGTTCCTCATCTTTTCAGTATGTCATTTAATCATCATCACCCTAAAATTCTATATCTAGAGAAATTTTTATAAAACCAGTTGAATTTTTCTCAGTAAACTAGGGAGTTTATTGAATTTATCTAACGGGAATAGAATTATAAAAGATTAAAAACAGCCGGGTTATATAATTTATTGGTAATTAATGATTAGTGAACCGTTCTTCAAGCTATCTACTGCGTATAAGAATTTTATTAGTGCACATGATTGTACTAAGATAAACTCGTATCCAGGAGTGTATCAGTTAATATTTGCATTAGCTTTTGGGGGATGCGGTTTAAATAAGGATACCCTAAACCAGGACTTACAAAAAATTATGTCACTAGACCGTAACGAATTGTTATTATTAGGAATCAACGCAACAACTCACCCATTTTTACTTATCGCAATACATAAAAGTATAATCTATGGTAATATAGAATACACTGACAAACTAATCCATATTGCGAAAAAAACAATAGATAATACTGAAGTTTTTTATGAAGACTGGCTAAACTTTTATGAAAAAGTTTACAACGAGTTAGCTAATATAGTAAAAAATACGAAGGACAAGGACTCCTACTCCCAGATAATAAAGTCACTTTCACAACAAGTGGCATGCAACGATACTATAAGTAAGTATAAGTGTAAAGTCCTAGCCATATTAGGTGATTTACAGAAATATGATGAAATACGTAATGAAAAAGAGAGTAAGGAATCCAAATTATATCGAGCGATAGACAGTGACCTTGACTATATTTCTAGAAAGTTCAAGTATAACGATAAACTGGAAACTTATAGAAACGCTCCAACAAGCGGGAGTAAAGTTGAATGGCTCGCAGAGATACCTCAAGCTTTAGTCGGTGTAGGTACATTTTATGCTTCTAATTATTTTCATATAGAGGTTTATGTCCAAGGCACACTAATCTTCCTTTCATATTTTATTTCCAGCAACGCGTTTCGGAAATGGTGGGAGAAATATTTAGAAAACAGAAACAGAAAAATTATGGAGAAATATAGAATAATACCAATATTACTACAGCTCAATAGTCAATAAGTTAAATGAACCACATCTTGTCTCTAAGAACCTTGTTTCTAAGAACCCTTAGAGCTATCTCACCATCTACTTCCTTATAGCCCAGCCTTGAAATAATATATGCTAGCTCTCTTGCATATCGTGTAGTTACTGGCTCTGAGATTAGATGCCGATATACTGAGACATAATTAATCCTAGCTAGTGCGAACACTGTAGAGAGTAATCCTATTGAAAGTCGTTCACGTTTAGCACTGTCTAACTCCAAGTTTTCGTTGTCCCCAAACCTCTTTATAGACACTAAGATGGGCTTAGCAGTCCCCCCGCTTACTATATTACCCTTCAGTTTACCGTCTTTTCGTGTCTTTAGTTCTATATGTTTTCCCACTGTTTGGAGTATAAACGTGTCTGGCAGCAGTTTTGTGTAATACCCAGTTGGGGGGTACATATCGGGGTCTGGGTAATCTTTACTAGTGGCAGATAATATTATGTCCGACTGCTGTATTTTTAACACGTATACTGAGGAGTTTACTTCCCTAAACTTATTGATAGTTTCTAATATCACCTGTTCTTCCTTAGTGCTTAACTCCTTACCCCTGTAATGGACAATTACGTTGACTTTTTGTGCACTTTTTATCACGTCTTTGTTTACTGCCACCTTATAAGCACGCTCTAAGGCGTTTTCCAGACTTTGTTTGTAATCGTCTAGTTTATCCCTATTGTTAAAAGGCAACTCATCAAGCACAAACTCACTGACTAGCCACTGTCCAACGGGGTTATACACTATTATGCTACCTACCGCGTTTTTATGTCTTATAGGGTCTCTACTTAAGGAATAACCTATGATTATGTTATACTCGTTAGCATCCGATAATATATACGAATTATTTACTAGGTAAGGGACTCCGCCAGCCTTTACAAATAACTGGACATATATCGACAACAACGAGTTCCTTAAAGTGTCTGGGTCGCTTATAGTCTCTACGTTAACAATTTGGGAAACAAGGCCGCGTGAAAGTAGTTCGGCCTTTATCCTAAAATACGGGGAAAACGGGTTAAGTTTACTTTCTTTTGGGATTATGACTATCGGGAATACTTCCCTACTGCTCGAGCTTCCTTCTTCTCTTTCTACCTCGTTAATGATGTCTTTTATATCCCTATAAGTTAGCACTTTAACTGCATCGTCAAAATTGCTTGGCCTACGCAGCTTAAACAGCGCATAAAAGTTACTGTCTGGGTACATGTCACTACACTTACCGTTTTCACCCTTATCATAATAAATACACTCAGCCAACTTCCTACCTAAATCGTCTCTTGGTGTTAATACGAGAAAATAAGGGAGCTTGTCCAACCCTTTAAACGGCCTATAAGACCGCTGTCTCAATAAGCTAGCCACACTGTCTTTCATAATTACCCTGGCCATAGAAGTAGAGGCCGATATGTATGGGAAGTCTTTTACGCTAAACCTATGAGTTTCCATATTCCCCACCTATGTTTCAGTCTTGAACTCTAGGTAATGCTGCGTCAGTTTAAACCTGACCCCACTTAACACTATATTACTGTAAAACTTTTTGTTTATTCCTCCTATATTATCTTTTACAACATTATTTTTCCTGAAGTTGTTAAAGTACCTTACCCTAATATCTCGGAGCCCTCCGTATTC
>JAPYVG010000032.1 GCA_028277025.1 Sulfolobaceae archaeon | reverse complement strand
TTTTTTATATAAAAGTTGATCTATTGAGAGCCATCTACTACCAGTAAAGACAAACATAAATGCTGCTGCACCTTCAACCGCAGCTATTTGCCACTCATCAACGCATGTACTTCCTAACCATCCTCCTCCAAATCCTATACCCCATGCTAATCCAGCTAAAATTAGTCCAGACGGTCTCGTTAGAAATCCTAACATCATGAAGAGCCCAAAAATGGCTTCTAGTGCTGTAAACATTATAAGGAAATCATATAATAATGGTGGATTTTGCAAGAGCCATATTAGAACTCCTTTTACTGGTCCCCATGCGTGAGGCAAGAACGTTATTAATTTTCCTCCTACATATGCCGAAGAATGCGGATTAAGTTTTGCAGGAACATTTATAGTCCTTCTAACAAACGCCGAGAAAAACATCCAACCTAAAGTTACCCTGAGTATTGGTAGATATTTTTGTGTAGTTTCAATTACAACTTGTCCCATACTCTCACTGAGCTAATACTCAATTATTCTGTTTAAAAAGTTTTAATTATACATTTTAGCATTTTTAATATTCACAGACTTTAACATAGATATATTATTTAATTTAAAAATTTAAATAAAATAAATAGATTTATAAAAGTATTAGAAACTCCTTAGAAAATTTTTTGTTTAAAATCTTTCTAACATGAGGGCATTTATGGTTACTTACAAAGCCATTAATTTTACACTTGCCTAAAAGAATTTTTACACCTTCATTTGTCATTTCTGGAATTATATGACAACCTTCATCTAATATTACAGATGGATGTCCATTTAGTGCTTTTAATACAAATTCTATCGTATCCGATGGTATGTATAATCCATTTAATGCATCAAATAATACGAAAGGAATAATTTTTATTATATCATCAAACTCCAATACGCATATACTATATTTATTGGATACTTCCATTATATAATTTAAAATATTCTTGACTTTGTTAGTGCATAAGTTATATAGCTCTGAAATATATTTCAAAGACAATTCTTTGAACTTGTTACAGCCGACAAGGTATATTAATAAAGCACCTTTATACGTTACTTTGTACACGCCTCTTTTTTCATGAACTAGATATCCATTTTCTACTAGCCTGTTTACAATTCTCCACAACGTAGCTATTGGAATATTAGTATCAATATAAAGTTTATAAAGAGATTTTGGCTCTTTAATAATTTTACTTAAGATCTCAACTTCCTTCTCATCTAATATTTCTGAGCAAGCATATTTAGATAACTCAATCACAATATTGTTATTCTTATTTTCAAAATTAAAAAACATTGTATTGAATGAACTCATAATATAAAATTAACATAGTTAACTTACAAAGGAACTTATTTCCATATAGATGAAAATACATTCTTATATACTGCAAAAATGAAATAAAATAATATGAGGTTGTGGGAAAAATGGGCTTAACTCCACCTCCACCTCCATTCCAATATCCAGTATCATGGGGACCAGATATGCCACCTGACCACCAAGCAATATGGGGGGCTAAAGTTGCATTAGCGTATTTCTTCATTGGATTAGGAAGCATGCTAGCAGTAATAACTGCAGCCAACGACGTTAGAGTACCAGTACCTGCTACAGGCGGTAAAACAGAAAGCATTAGAGATATAGCTAGATTTAAGTTTAGCATAGGTGCGGTTTCATTAATAACATTAATTTTAGGTCTAGTATTTCTAGTATTAGATGCAGGTAAGCCTTATACCGCTTGGCAGATAATAACTTATGGATTAGAATACGGAAGATGGGAGAGCTGGATGTTTTTAGGTACAATTTTCTTAATAGTATTATTCATTTTGGATATAGCATACTCTGCAATATGGCTAGGGAATATGAGATCTAACTTCTTATCTAAGATAAGCTCATGGTATGTAGTTAAAGGAAAGATGTACTCTATGAGATATTTCCTCATAGGCATTCTGATAATTTTTGGAATTTTAGGTGCCTCATACGGAGGTGTGTTATTTAGCCAGACAAACATAGGACTATGGAGAAATCCAACAATAATACTATTATTCCCGGTAAGCGGTTTAAGCAGTGCTGCAGCTACAGGACTTCTCTTAACACTATTTATAAAAGATCCAAGCATTAGAGATACTAATGTATTATTATGGTCAAGAATAGATCTATATGCTGAAGCTTCTGAGGCTATATTAACTGCACTATTCCTTTATATAGGAGATATAAGCACTTATGCAAGCGAATCAGTATACCAAGTATTATTCGGTAGGTATTCAATTTACTTCTGGGTTTTAGTAGTGACTCTAGGTATAGCAATACCTATGTTACTTGAATTGGCTCTACATAAGGTTAATCCAAGGTATCATAAGTATATAATACCAATTGTAACGCTATTAGTGTTAATAGGAGCAGTATCCTTAAGATATTACGTAGTAATAGCGTCAGCATATTTCTATCCGCCTTTAAGTCCGTTTAGTCCAACTCAAATGCAATTCCCGTGGGGTACTAGTTGGGGTGAGTAAAAATGCTCAAACTAAATAGAAGAGATTTCCTAAAATTATCTGGAATAACCGCACTAGGAGCTAGCCTAGCATATCTATCTAACAAAGGATCATTCTTAAATAAACTATTCTCAGAGGCCCAGACTAATCAAGAAACTTCTCTCGAAGATCAGGACGTTATAGCCTTTACTACATGCTATATGTGCTTAGGAAGGTGTACACTGCAATATCAGATTACTGCCAATAATCTAATAAGATATGCAGGAGGAGACATCTTAGGTAGAACAAATAACGGAGCTACATGTCCAATAGGTCCTACTGCTGCTATGCACTACCTTAGTCCAGCAAGAATGAAATATCCATTATTAAGGCCTCCTACAGTTGAAAGAGGAACCGGACAATTCATAAGGATAAGCTGGGAAGATCTTTATGACATATTATTAAATGGTGATAATGCCGCATTCTTGCAAGAGAGAGGATGGAAGTACGGATTCATAGGACTAAAGCAGATATATCAGTGCTGCCCAGAGCAATTCGTAATGGTAACTGGCAGAGACCAATATAACCCAACAGAAAATAGGTATTTTGGAGCTATGTTCGGAACTCCTAATGAATATGAACATGGAGGATTCTGTGCAGCAAATGTCGCTATAGGAGCAGCATATGTATCAGGCTCAACTTATTGGGAATATGGATACTTTGATGATCATTATGCTAAAGTACTAATATTGGCGGGTGTAACACAAGATCACTTCCCAACTGGATTTAGAAGAAGGATAACTATGGTAAAAGAGAGAGGTGGCACAATAGTAACATTCCAACCAGATAGACAGCCTAACTTAGGACCAATATCTAATATATGGGTTCCAATAAGACCAGGGTATGACGGATTATTAATAAGCTCAATAATTCACGAGCTATTAAGGTTACATAAGCAAGGTATGCAGCAGAATCCACCAATGCCATACATCGACGAAGAATATTTGAAGTGGTACAGTAATGCTCCGTGGTTAGTAATTACTAATCCAGACGGTACAATAGATCCTCCAACTGCGTCTAATGTAGGATTATTCTTAAGAGTGACAAACAAGAATGGAGAATGGGCACCAGCTGTAATGGGAAGCGATGGAAATATCTATGCATTTACTGACGTACCGTGGCAGAATAATGTTGAGCCTATGTTAGAGTACGAGGGAGACGTAACAGTACCTGTAGCTCCTGGATCTACTCAGACAATTACAGTTCACGTAAAGTCTGCATTTAAGCTATTAGAAGAGCAGTTCCTAGTAGACGATTATGCACCAGAGAACGTTGCAGATAAAGTAGGTTATCCTGCAGATCAAATAACTGCATTAGCTCGGCTGCTAGGAGATACTGCAATGAGGAGTCCAGTAATTATAGAAGTACCTGGTGGTTGGGTAGACTATTTAGGTAGAACTCATAACGAGTACATTGGAAGACCCGTAGCAACATATATAATGAGAGGAATTTCAGCGCACACTAACGGATTTACTACTACTAGGTTATTCCAGCTACTAGAGGCTCTATTAGGAGCAATAGACACACCAGGAGGATATAGAGCTAAATATCCATATCCAAGACCAATACCGGATGGAGACTTCTGGCCTTCTTACGGAGCAACTCCAGATCCAAGAGCAAGGATAACTCAAGCTGATGTACAAAGCGGAGAGATCCCAGCTACGGGCCCCAACGGTGAAAGCTACGTAGGAACGTTAGGAGGAATTAACATAAATGAAAGAGTCTATAATGACGGTACAGTTGTAGTATTAAGTGTTAACAAGGTGCATTATCCTACAGTGATTACTTCGACAACAAACCCATTCGTATATACACCAGATCAGTTAGTTATCGACGAGAACGGAAGACCTCTACTGATAGATAGAGGATATAGCTGGGAATTCCCATTTGCACAGCATAGATCGTATAACGTAACTATGTGGGATGCTGGATTCCAGTTCCCATATCCAGTTAAATTCCTATTGTGGCACATAACTAATCCATACTGGGACAATAGCTATGATCTTGATAAGGATATGAGATTAGCACTAATGAAGAATCCTGATGGCACTTATGTAGTACCATTTATAGGTATTGTTGATACGTTCTATGGTAATAGTGTTCCATTCGTAGACATAGTATTACCAGATACAACGTTCTTAGAGAGATACGGAGAGCATAGCACGTTAGATAGGCCTATTACTACTCCAGATGTAGTAGCGGATAGTATAGAGCATCCAATATTACCGCCATTATTTGATTCTAGACCATTCAGCGATGTCGAGATAGAACTAGGGTATCTATTAGGGCTTTCCGCATTTGTAAATCCAGATGGAAGTCCAAAGTATCCTAATGGCTTTGGTGACTTCTTATGGAAGTGGCAGATCTCTCCAGGCACTGGTATGCTAATAGCAGGTAGAGGAGCAGATGGTACTGAATGCTGCAAAGGAAGTCCTAATCCTAACCAAGTAAAATTATACACATATCCAGGCAAGGTTCCTGCGTACCAGTATGGTAATCACAAGATATATCCAGGGTTACAAGAATTCCCAGTAACTAACGGAGAATTACCTTCATTCGTACCTAAAGGAACACAGAAGATAGGTCATGCAGAAGGAGAATACGAACTTCCATTAAATATAAGGTATCTAAGACACGTTAACATGTACTACTTACAATGGGCTCATAGTGTTGGCATAATACCGTATGTAAAGCCAATAATAACACAGATATACTCAGAGCCCATAGCAAGATTTAGGCTAGCAGCCTACGGAATGTGGAAGGGATACAATGCATACTTCTATTACATGTACCTCAAGACTGGAAATCAACAATACTTACAGCTCGCACAGCAGAACGCCAATGTTCCTAACGATACATATGGACAGTATATTGCTAAAATAAAGAAGATAGCGTTCTGGCCTATACCTAAGTGGTATGAGCCACTATCGTGGACTCCAGACGGAGCGAACCCGCAAGAGTATCCATTGCTAACAGAGAACAGACACACTACTCCATGGTTCTATCATCACTGGGAGAATCATAACCCATGGTTAAGACCATTGCTAAGGTATGCACCAGTATTCATGAGCACAGAAGATTGCAAGAAGTACGGCATTACAGACTTTGATTGGGTAGAATTCCAGTCCTGGACAGGAGAAACTGCAAGGCTATTGGTAGTATGCGATGAAACCACTAGACCGGGAGTAGTATGGTACTGGAAAGCGAGAAATATAAGACCAGGAGTATTGGCAATACCTCCTAACAGCCCAGAAGCTACAATATCCTCGATGTTTAATGATATATACTCAATAGTTATGCCACCTAGTATGGGCGGCGCAAGTCCAACAGATTATAATAATCTAAACAAGGATGTACTAATAGGAACTCAAGGACCTAATCCTGCACTACTGAACTTTGATCCACATACTGGCAAGACTTCATGGGGAGACTTAAGACTTAAGATTAAGGCAGTACTAGGTAAAGGAAACTATACTGTAAGCTATGGTCTATCTGATCCATACTCGCTTGCAGTAGCGTCTGCTCCATTCAACCCACCGCCCAACTTGTCATACTTGCAGTATAATGCCTATAAGACGCCAGATGAAATGGGACTTAACTGGTATGCAGTAAACCAGACTTACTATCAATGGCAGCAGCAGAAACAAGTAATAAGACCTTTAAGTCAACAATCTTCCTCCTCAAGTTAAATGTTTTTTATGAGTTTAAATCAAAATAGGTGATAAAAATGTCCACACCCAAACCCTTACACAAACTTGTAATAATAACGGATTTAAACAAATGTTTCGGATGTAATGCATGTCAGCTAAACTGCAAATCGTGGCATACTAGCTCAATATTTGGACCTCTGACAGATCTTGATCCTTGGGGAGCAGAGCCGTTCTCGCTATACTTAATGAGAGTAATTAGGATAGAACAAGGAACATATCCAAATGTAAGAACTATTCCAATACCAATAAGCTGCTTCCATTGCGAAGACGCTCCATGCGTTAAAGTATGCCCAACTGGAGCAATATATAAGAGAAGAGTTGATGGCGTAGTAGTAATAGATTATAATATATGCCAAGGTTTCAAGTATTGTATTACTGCATGCCCATACGGCAATATAGATTTCGATCCAATTGAAGGAGTTAGCAAAAAGTGCGTCCTATGTGTAGATAGATTATACGATGAAAACCTACCAGAATATGAGAGAATACCTGTATGCGTAAGAGGATGTCCAGCGGGTGCTAGAATATTTGGAGACTTATCAGATCCAAATAGCGAGGTTAGCAGAATAGTTGCAGAATACGGAGGTTTTGTATTAGGAGAACAATACGGTACTAAACCAGAAGAGGAATATTTACCAATAAGAGGACCATCTGAAGGACCATTTAGAAATGAGCCAGAATTACCGTTAGAGCAGAGATTTGCTGAGAGGACTGGTGCAATAGATCAAGCTCCAGATAAAGTACTTCAGGACGCACAACAATTAGGATTAACACCGGAAGATTTAAGAACATATAAGAGAAATGATAAAAATGTATTACCGTTGTGATCAAAATGATAGAGACATCAATAAAAGATACATTATCATTTTTTAAATATTCCTTATTTGATTTTTTAGCTCAAGCCTTCCATTACCCATATAAGTTAAAGGACATTAAAGATCTACAAAACAAGGCAAGAGAACTTGAAGGTCTAGTAAAGTCTTTTTGCGACGCTCAATTTGTGGAATCCTTTGAAAATTTTAAAAAATATCTTGATTCAATAAATAATGTAGATAAGCTGACTGAAGTAGAAATTCAATTTGTTGAGTTAGATAAGCCATATAATGTTCACTTATCCTTATATGAAACTATAAATAGATTTGGATATTACGATTTAGTAACTACTGGAAAGCTCATTAACTTGTATAGCACAGTAGGAATAAAGCCTAAAGAAGAACCTGACCTTTTGTCTACCGAATTAGGATTTCTCGCATTTTTGTACTTCGGAAAGGCAATTGGACAGGACACTTCTCAAATTATTTCAACCTTTTTGGAAGAACATATAAATAAATGGGTTCCTAAATTAATTGAGAATTTAAAGCAATCTAAATATGAATATTTCGTTGTATTATCTGAGTTATTAGATAAATCCCTTAGGTGCATAGAAGGTGAAAGTTAAATTATATAAATTAAAGGATGCAGAAAAACTCAAAGAAGAATTGATAAAATCTTGGCCTCAATTCCTACCTGTTCCTAAAGTAGAATATACAGATGAATTAATTTGTGATGGAGAGCCGTTTATCGTAGTTTCCAATGAATTTACTAAAGTTGAAGATTGCGCAACTTTATGGGCTAAACCAGATCCTCAAGATATAATTATTAAATTCATTGAGCTAAATTACGCATTAACCGAGAAAGGTGTTAATCGTAGAACATTCGTAACTGGTAAACAAATAGAAAAATTCGTTAAGATACCAGTAATCAATAGTAACTGTTTATCTTCGCTTGGTTGTAAGCAATGTGTTACCTCATGTCCTCAAAAAGCGATGTCTATAGTAGAAGGTAAAGTAGTCATAGACGAGAATAAATGCACATATTGCGGTTTGTGTGCTGCATCCTGCCCAGTAGGGGCAATAAATTTATCTTATCCTAACTGGACTACAATAACGATTTTAACTAAAGTCGTAAAGAAGAATAAAATTTCGATAAGTTGTGATCCAAAGAGTGCAGATTTCCTAGTACCATGCATAGGGGTATTAGGGCCAGAGGAACTATATGCTTTGCATTCATTCTACGATATAGAATTAATATGCCCTAATGAAAAATGCGTTAATAGACAAGCCGCACTATATGCTATAGATTTGTATAAAGAAATAAAGGAAAAAATGAAAGTGAAACCCAGCACTTTCTTAAGTGGAAATAAGAGATCCGACTATGTGAGAATCATAACCGCAGCTAATATAAGTGGAGAATCAAGATTTGATATCCACGGCTATAAGGTAAATATGAACGATAATTGTACTTTATGCGGAGCATGTATAAGAAAATGTCCTACTAGGTCATTAAAGTACAATGTTAAAGATAACAATATATTTATAGAGTTTACCCCTTCAAAGTGTGTAGGCTGTAATGAATGTGTAAATGTATGCGAAGAAGATGCAATAACTGTAAATAAATCTTACAATTACTCATCATTGCATGAGGATACGTTTTACATAACTGCAGAAGATGAAGTAGTTAGATGTAAAAAGTGTGGAAGACCATTCGATAATAAGAAGAAGATTTTAAGAGTAGCTTCATTACTTAATGTAGATCCAACAACTCTAGAATATTGCAACGAATGTAAACAAACTCTTGTTGCAGAAAAAATTTTAAGCAATTGGAAGGAAAAATTTGGAGAAATTAGAAGAAGTAAATTAGATAAGTAAATATTTTTTGAATTTTTAGCCAATTTTCATATAAGAGAAAACAACTTTTAAATATTATGGATTTGATAATTATCTTTGAGGTAAGAGGGTGATAAAGAGAATATATAAAAGACTAGATTATTCAGGAGTTAATAGTTGCGATAGTGCAGTAGGTGAAATTTTAGGCTATCTAGATATTTTGGATAAGAATGAAGCTATTGAAATAGTCCTTGATGCAGACTGGAAACTGAAAGATTTACAAGACTTTATCAGCAAAACTAAGTATAAAATTCTGGATGTGAAAAAAGATGACGGGAAATATATTGTTACAGTAGGTGAAGAGTGATGAAGAAAATTGTTATTTTAGGAGGAGGTATTGGAGGTACAATAGTTGCAAATAAGCTAGCAAAGAAACTATCAAGTGAAATAAATAAAGGCAATGTGGAAATAACAGTTCTAGATAAAAAAGATTATCATGTTTACCAGCCTTCTCAATTACTAGTCTCACTAGGAATAGAAGACTATGACCAGCTGATAAGACCAGAAAGATCGCTTTTAGAACCTAGTATTAAGTTTTATAGCGGAAACAAAGGTGATATAAGAAAAATAGATCTCGCTAATCATAAGGTTATTTCTGCAGATGGTACTGAGTATAATTATGACTACTTAATAATTTCAACTGGATCTCATTTAGCATGGAACGAGATTAAGGGATATAGAGAGCACGCACTTTCCGTATGGGATTTAAACGACGTTCTTAAAATTAAACAGACACTAGATTCATTTAAAGGAGGAACAATAGTAGTCAACGTTGCAAGGTTACCCATAAAATGTCCCGTAGCACCAGTAGAGCTAACTTTAATGCTACATGATTTATTAAGGAAGAAAGGAATTAGAGATAAATCCAGGATTATTTATACTTATCCTGCTCCGGGAGTTTTCGGAATAAAGCAAGCTAATGATTTATTTACCGAGATGTTTAAAGAAAGAGGAATAGAAATAGTATCTGAATATGTGGTAGATTACATAGAAAATAATACTTTAGTTTCACAAAGTGGAGAGAAAATAAAATTTGACCTATTGCTCGGAGTACCTCCTCACAAAGGAGCAGACGTATTAAGCGGACTGGAAATAGCAGATAGAAGAAATTGGATAGACGTAGATAAATACACGTTAAATGTAAAAGGATATGATAACGTTTACGCAATAGGTGATACAACTAATTTACCTATTTCAAAAGCAGGTTCAGTTGCAGATTTTGAGAGTGGCCCTGTTGCAGAGAATATAGCTCATGATATTTTAGGTACCAGTGGAAAAGTACTGTATGACGGTTCAGTATTTTGCTTCTGTGTAGGGGGAATAGGAACGTCTAGTTATATTAGATATAATTACGATTTTGTTCTACCAGTAATAACTCCTACTACAACAATATGGTGGATGAAACTTATGTATAATCGTATGTATTGGAGTTTAACAGCAAAGGCGGTGATCTAAATGTCTGATGCATATCTGGAACAAATTATAACTAAATTGAAGGAAGATAAAGTAATTGATAGTACTGTAGAATACCTATATATTCTAAAGATGATTAGAGACATATGGCTTAATGACGAGGTAATAAAAGAACTAGGAAGCTTATTAAATTCTATATTGGCTCTTGTGCCAATTATAGAGAAACTATCTGAATTCCTTTCTGATCCAGAAATTGTAAAAATTATAAATACTATTGCTAGCGAAGATACAATAAAAATTATTCAAAATCCCGAAAAGATGGGATTGACTAAGCTGTTATCAGAAATGAGAAACGAAAACTTCCAGAGAGGATTAGGCATACTAATAAAGATAATAGAAAAAATCGGTGAAGCAACAGTAAGTAAATAGGTAAATAGAGTAGAATTGAACTGAAAAGAAAGACTCATAATTTAAAGGTAATTTTTATTTAAATGATACTAAATTACCAAAAATGAAGCAACTTAAATTTAAAATTATGAAATAAATTTAGTCTATTCAAGTTAAATAGAGATTTATTGCAAACCATATCCATGCTGCAAACAATAAAATTACTCCGCCCGGGGCCGCAACTATGGAAAACAAGAGTATAGCTAATATTCCCATTAAATAAATAGATAAGAAACTCCCTTAATCCTAGTGAAAACCGTTAGAGGAGTAATACTCCTCATTAAATATACTGCACTAATTATGTAAAAATTCCAGAAAGAACATAAGTATAAACTATTGTTGTAAGGCTAAACACTGAAGATGGAGGCAAAATCACAAAGAATTCTTTCAATCCAAAAGCAGTATACATTCCCACGGAAAAGCTTACGAATGATAGAAAAAGCATCGACATTGCTAAATAAAGGAATTTTCCTAACTTTTTGTTCCTTCTATGTTCCACGTAAAGCGATCTTATATACGACGTTACAAGGTATATTCCTATAGCAGAAGTTATGATACCGAAAACGTTTAAGAAGAACGATATTGAAATCAGAATTGCACCTATAACCGAGTAAACTTTTTCCATGGTTAGTATATTCTCACTCTTTCGTTTAAATGTTTCATGAACTATTTATTCAAAATCCTTATTAACAATGTTAATAAGTTTTCTAATTCAATAAAATGTTTCTATAATGAGACACATATCGCTCTTTTTATATTCTTTAAAAAGAAGACAATTAAAAAGAAATCGATTGTTTCTAAACGATTGATTGAACCAAAAGAATTTTATATATATAATGCGTTATTGGTATTATGGCATTAAAAGTGAAATTAAAACATAAAAATGTTTTAACATTGAACGGAGAAGAAGTAGTTAAAAACGTTAAACCCTTATCTCGAAGTATTAAGTAATTGTCTCGGCGGAAGGAAATAAAATTAGAGGATATTTAACTGGTGACGAGATAGAAAAAGCTAATGGTGAGGAAAAGTTAAAAGACATAATTAAAAAAGGAAAAAGCATCTTAACAATAACCGGAAAAGAAGATCCTTTGGAAATCTTGAACCTAATGGTAAGAAGTCACATAGATTATTTAATGGTTGTAGATGAAAAAGGAAGGGATAAGGAGCTTTAAGTATAGATGACCCTTTAGAAAACGTAAAAAGAATGATAAAACGTGATTAAGTCTTGTTAGTATATCCAAGCTTTATCGCGGTTTTAACTCCTTGTTTATATCCATAAATTCCGAATATGACAACACTGAGTATGACTAGGAAAAATCCTATGCCCAGGCTGTGTAAGTTATGAACTTTTATTGGAGTTACTATGTTGTAAGTTAAAAGCGGAGGATAAAGTAGTATTGCAATTCCGCCAACTATAAACGCTATTCCACCGTATTCTAGCACTGTCTTAGTTATAGTTTTTCCTACAACTGCAATACCTTGGAAAGTTAAGTTCTTCATTCTAGTTAACCAGGCAGCAAAGGCTGCTCCGAAGAACACCTGAGCAGTCATTGTTCCTAGACCAAATAACATTCCTGGAACCCATCCTAAGTAAGCATTAGGCATTGTTGGAGCTAATACAGTGTAAACTATTAAAGCAAAGGCTCCGAATCCAAAGCCTGCAATGAAACCGTGAATAAAAGCTAACTTAACTGGAACAGGCTTTGTTAAATCCTTTTCGTTAACGTATGCAGGATTAATTTTATGCTGCAACTCTTGCTCTTGTAATTCACTTCCTTTCTTATGTATTCCCGAAATTTCTTCCAGTCTTTTCTCTAGATAATGCCAATGAGGATATCCTCCTTTCTTTGCTATATAAACACCTGCGGCTGCCATAGCTATACCTACGAAGATGTAAGTTACACCAAATGCTGTAGTTGTCATAAATATTCCTGCCAACGCTAAGTAAGCCAACTCGGACAATATAGACCTTTGTAAAGTGAACCCTGAGGAAAATATTAATCCTGTCTTGGCTCCTCCTTTAGTGCTAAAAGTTCCGACAGAGTAGGAGAAAGTTATTGGCCAAGTGTGTTCGTCCGGCGTTACTCCATGAAGTATGTCCAGCAAATAAGCTATAACTAAGGCGCTGACTACGTCAACGTTCTGGGGATTCCAAAGATTTATGACCAACCAAATCATATGAGTCACAAAACATTAGGTATACCCTAAAGTTTATAAATTTTTCTAATATAACTAAGTTGCCAGTAATAAACCATTCTTTCTCAATTCGTCCATAAATAGGGCATTCTGCGAGACCTCTTTTTCGTCAAAACTTACTTTACCAATGTATTCAGTTATCCTTGAGCAATCATACTTAGTCCCTGAATATTTTAAAGTACACTTAAAATCTGGTGGAAGAATATTTTTATTTATAGGCAATTTTACAACTTTTTCTTACCTAGATCGGATTGTCTCCTCTCACGAGATGAGGCCAATTCACTCAAAAAGTAATGAGCACTCAAGACGAGTACCAGTAAGTCCCATTACAAATGACCGTTAATTAGATAGTCATCGTTAGAGACAATGACGATTCTGCCGTTAACGTTCTTTAAAAACTTTAATAACTCCTCCTTATCCTCTTTCTTCAAAAACTCCTCTGGATATTCAATGAGTATTAAGGGATTATTGCCTTTAGCCGAGAGTACTAGAAGTTTTATAACCGCTAAAGACTTAACATTTAATGGTAAATCCTCGCTTAAAACTATCTCTTTACCATGAACCTCAACACCGTTTTTATCCTTCAGCACTTTCCTCAACCTCTCAAGTGCAATAATACAACCTTCAGAGAAGATCTGAACCTTTTCCTCGTCCGTTAATGCTGAAGTTGAGAGGCTGTAGAGTATATTCCTACACGGGGGTATATACACGAAGTCGGTATATTCCATGCTCTTTGCAAACCTCTCTAAAATAGGGTCTATAATACTCCCTATGATTTCCCTTTCAACATTACTGAGATGCGAGTGTATGCTTATACTCTTTTGGTTAGTTTCCCCGGCTGTGACTCTTAAAACTCTATTTAATTCCTCAGCGGAGATCCCTCTCTTTAACCCCCTTTCTATAGGTTTATAAACTATGTCGACGTTGGCATTAAGGTTTTCCTTAATACTCATGTTAACCTCAACTTCGAGCCCCATTACTCCAGTTTCCTTGTATAAGTCTATAATCAAACTATTCTCGCTAACATTTTCCGTCGTATTTATACCATACGTCCTAAGTATGTCATCAATTTTTACTGATAAAGATAAGGGCCTCTGTAACCTAACCTCTTTTTTATCCCACTTTAAAGGTAAGCTGGTGTTCAAGTCCTTTACTATTGGAGGGAGGGCATAGGTTGGGTCGATGTTTCTGAAATTTAACTCCCTAACAATCGAGGAAATTTCGAAAATTGTGAAATAAAGCTTTCTTATAACCTCATCATAGTTCCTCTCCAGTCTAAAGCCTAAATCCCAACTAAGCTTATTCCTAACATTATTAAAACCGGTCTGGTCAAGTACCTTGTATTTATCTATTAAAGCCCTAGTATCGTAATCCCCTTGATAAAACTCAATCATAGCTTATAACTATCTTTCATTGGTTAAATATTATTGTAATAAAGAAATGAATGGGCATAGCGATCAGAGTGTGTATTAGCATGATGGGACTTCGTGTGAAGAAGTCAGTCCTTGTCCATTTAAGGATAAACTTAAATTGTTCGGTTTCAAACAGAGTTATGTGAACGATAAACTAAAAGTCCTTGCAATAACATCTTTAGCTCACTTCAATAACGATGGCACCTTTTTAGTCTTCCCATTACTCATAGTTTATTATTCTACGGTAGATAAGATAAGCGTAGTAACACTGGGTGCTATATCCATAATTTACACATTACTTTCCGGTTTGCTATCTCCAATAATCGGTGACTTTGCGGATAAACATGACTTGGACGCTCAATTGCTAAGCTTAGGGATATTCCTTGAAGGAGTTGCAATATCACTCTTCGGGTTATCGTTTTTGGTTCCATCAATCGGTTTAATAGCTTTAGCCTCAACACTACTAGGGATAGGACAAGCGTTTTACCACCCTATAGGAGGTGCCGTGCTCTCAAGGACTTTCGGAAAGGAGTCCGGTAGAGCTCTGGGAGTAAACGGTTCTTTAGGGAGTCTGGGTAGGGCTTTAATGCCATCAGTAATAACTTTCGCGATAATAGCATTAGGCGAGTTTACGGGATTAATGACGGTCTCGGCTTACATGCTAATATCGGCCGTGATAATCTTCTTAACTTTAAGGTTTTATAAGAGGGGTGTAGGAGAGGTGAGGAAAAGTAAAGAGAGATTAGAAAAGGCATTTTACAAGTTTCTGATAATACTAGGAGTAATTGTATTCATAAGGAGCATGTTCATCACGGGGACTACGACGTTCACGGGTGAGTTCATCTACGACTTATACAAATCCAAGGAATTAGCCGGAATATTTCTAACAATAGGCTTCTTAGGGTCTGTTTTAGGACAACCTATCTTTGGTTGGTTAACGGAGAGGTGGGGAGGTAGGCTTGCATTCATATTGAGTAGTGCAATTTCAGTGATCTCGTTCTTTATATTCCTCTTGATAAAAAATTTAGTGCTTTTAACCACAATGTACGCAATTTTCACATTTTCTGCTTTCAGCGCATTCCCAGTTCTTTTAGGTTATGTAAGTCAAACATTCCCAAAAAGCTTCTTTACCGTCGCTAACTCGTATGTGTGGGGTATCGGTGTTACCGTGGGAGGAGCAATAGGGAACTTAACAATTACTGTCTTACTCGATTACCACTTATCGCTCATCTCATCTTTCTACATAATGCTGGGATTAGCAGTTGTCTCACTACTCTTAACACCGTTAATCCCATCTAAGGTGGTAAAAGCTTAATGCTCTCAAGCTATTGGGATGATGGTGTAAGTGCATTAAGCTTTTAAAGTGAAAAGAGATGAGTAGAATATCAAAATTGTGAACACAATTATTTTGTGTTACAATAGTCAAGGAGTCTACAGATTGAAAAGGTTAAAACTGTATCTATATCATTTATCTTAATCAGAATAACTTACTTTAAGTGATAAAATTTTAACGTGAACGGTTATATCTTCCCTCAGCAATACTATTACTTGAATCAAGGAGTTTAAAAATAGGCAGTCATGGAATTTTTAACGTGATAATCTGCTTATAATTCACGTAAATTACTCTGCTATAAGCAAGAATCTTATCACACACAAACAAGGAGTGTTTAAACACTGGGCTACCATCCACTTCACGAGGTTTTACGCCTCTTAACCCCCAGTCTCTGTAAGTATTTTTTCACTTTCTTCAAGCAATTTTCTTACCTTCTCTACTCTAGGTATAATGTCACTTACTGTAAGCTTCGCATCATGAAAACCCCATACGTGGAGTGAGTACCCGGCGTCCCAGCCCGACAATACCCAGTCCCCCAATTTCTGGGAGAGCTTACTAGAAGCTGAGACTAGTAGATAAGTATACCATTTACCTTTCCTCAAGGTCTTTTGATATTCTTCAAGGTTAAACTTCTTAGCTAAAGCTTTAATCAACTCTTCCGCAACTTTATAAGCCTTTTCAGAAGCCTGAACAGCGTCACCCTTCTTTAAGTACTCCTCACATTCCTTCATATACTTCTTAGCAAGATCAAGCCTAAGCCTTATCTCCTCTTTAGGATCGTTCTTGCTTATCAAGCTTATTAACACGTCTTCAACGTTAATTCCCATATCTTCTGCCTTCCTTATCAACTCCTCCATATGTAATATTAGTTAATGAACAGTAATAAATCATTTTTTGATTTATCCCTCTTTGCTTTAGCAACACTTTAAAATACCAGCCAGGATTAAGAAGACTGAAGTTTTAAACGAGCCTAAGATTGTATAGATGAGTAAATTTTCGACATTATAATCAATGTTAGCAATTTATCGGATCATGGGATTCATTAAACTCACTGCGCTTGATGGTCTCAGCGGTGGTATAAATGTGAATTTAAAGGGTGACTGTGTATGATCCCTTAAGAGGATGTGAGACTATTTTTACGCCATAAAATTACGTACTTTTCACGTTTTTCTCTTGATCGGAAATAACTAAAATGCAGCGATATAAGGTTTTTATGCAACAATGTCATACATGAAAATAGTGAACATAATTTATAGCAAAAGTAAACGTGGAAAAGCTAGATGAGCAAAAAGAAAATGGCAATACTAACAAAGGCAATAGAAAAGCTAGGCTTAAGTTATGTCTCACGCCAAATAGGTGTAGATAGGTCAACACTAAACCGTTACGTGAACGGTAAAATAAGGAAAATACTTGACGAGGTCATTGAGAAAGCCTCAGATCTTCTAACAGTTGAGGAGTTAAGTGACATACTCTACGGGCTTAAGACAGTTGACGTAGACCTAACAACGGCTATAAGCGTAATTATTAAGGCTAAGAAGGACGAGGCTTTTAGGAACTTCTTCCTAACATGGCTATGGCAAGAACAATATTATTTTTCACTGTAATATATACTTTATTTCATTTATTGATGATGGTGCGAATTAATAATTAGAGAGAATATAATTAGACTGATAAATTATTATTTTTATTATTTCAGAGATTTTAATTAAATATATAGAAATTGAACGATATTGATTTTTGTGCTAAGAAAATGCTTTGAAAAGCCTTTTCAAAGGACAAATATATAAGGAATATTTTACTCAAAGACGAACATGGAGGACAATTTTACAAGAATTGTAAAAGATAAGACAAGAAGAGAAATATTAATTTACCTTTATAATAAAAATAAAGCTACATATTCGGATATTTTACATGATTTGAATTTATCAACTGGTAAATTAAATTATCATCTCAAAATTCTCCAACCCTTACTAAAAAAAGAAGGAGAGTATTATATGCTTAATGAAAAGGGAAGACAATTAGTAGAAATAATGCTTAGTTTAGGAAGTGATAAAAGAGACTCTGAATATGCTAAATATTTGCCTCAATTTTTGGCAATTGCATCACTAATTTTCCTATTTATAGCGGGAGGACTCTTATCCCACATCCACGAATTTTACATTATTTACTCCGTTTCGATAATACTCCTTTTAGCATCAGCATTTTTCCTTTATACACAAGAAGTGAAGGGCTTAGAAAATGCTATGATATTCTTGTCAATATTGTTCCCTTATGCGTTTTACCTTAACGGGCATTTCGTATATTCGGTTTTACCAGCTTACTTAATCGTAACGTCAATTGTTAGTATTCACTATAACATTTACGAATTAATACCTACGTCAATATATTATTTCGGAATATTGCCCAAGTTTATAAACTATAATGAAAAGCTCATGATTGCTTTATGGACTATTATATTAGTGATTGATGCGTTATCCAGCTTTTCATACTCTTACCTGATAGACTTAACACCATTACTACTAGGTCTATCCACACTAGTTAACCGAGAGGCAACTCAAAATTACAGAATTCTCTTCATACTCACACTCGCGGTAATTATAGGAGGTGTTCTATTTAAAATAGATGTATTAAGATGATTCTCTTCACAAGTTTGCCATGACTCGGATAGACTATGTGAGGGAAAAGCATTAGTAATGGCTATTATTTTATAGTGACAGCAGTTATGGGAATCTTAGGGAGGTAATACGAAAAACTCGGTATTAGCGAGAAGTTTTTATTTTTCAACGTTGTTCTACTGAAAGATGTTGAAGGAAAAGGTTGAGTTGGCTAGGGAGAGG
>JAPYVG010000171.1 GCA_028277025.1 Sulfolobaceae archaeon | reverse complement strand
TGACTTTCATAATAGACGAAAATGGCAAAATAGTAGATATCTTGAAAAATCTGAAGAAGGCAGAGGAACACGCTGACAAATCATTAGAGATAATAAAGGAACAAAACTCAACTTAAAACTCTTTTATACAATTTTCTTTTGAAAGAATCCAAGGGATTATTTATCACATTTGGAATTTCATTTATTATATCAGTAGGTGTCAAATGAGCTCCGAGCCTATTATATGCTAAAGTTCCAGCTAGGCTATTTATGAAAACCCCTAAATATGCGGCTATAAATGGTTCGATTTTTTGAGCCATTAATGTTGCTATTATACCAGTCAACGTATCCCCGCTCCCTCCCACGGTCATACCTGGGTTACCAGTTTTATTTAATTTAAACCTTTTACCATCACTTATTATATCAACATACCCCTTAAGTAGAACCGTACATTTACATTTCTTAGCATATCTAATTACTTGGCTTATTCTATCTCTTATGTTCTTATTCGGTTCTTCTCCAAAGAATATCTTGAATTCTCCTGCATGAGGTGTTATTACAGCATTTTCATACAAATCGAACCCACTTATTGCCTTAAGTGCATCAGCATCAATAACAGCTAGCTTATTCTTCTCTTTAACATAATTCACAATTAGTTTAGAAGCCTCAATAGTCTCCTCAGCTAGACCCATTCCCGGACCTATAACCACTACGTCTGCTCTATCTATCCATGATTTCAATTCTTCAAAATTGTCTGGAGAAAAGTTCTTTCCCCTTAATTTTATTGTAATTAAGTCTGGAGAGTATCCTGCTATAATTCTAGCCGTATCCTCTGGTGATGCTACATAAACTAGGTCAGCTCCAGCTCTCAAAGCACCCATAGCGGCTAGAGTTGGAGCGCCACTAAAAGTGTAACTTCCTCCAATTACTAGTACTCTTCCACTATCACCCTTCTTAGAGTAATAAGGTCTACTACGCACGTTAACTATCAAATCCCCTGGCCCAACCTATTTTCGTAACCACAGTATTGAAATTATACTTTAATAAGCCAGGTTTGATATCGTGAAACGTGACAACCAGATCCGGTTTAACATATTCGTCTTCATATGCTTCACCAGTATCAGCATTTATCCCGGAGGGAACGTCTATAGAAACCTTGAACCCTTTACTATTGTTGAACGCTTTTATCGCACTTCTAAACGGTTCTCTTGGCTTTCCAGAGAATCCCGTACCTAACATGGCATCGATTAAAATATCAGCAGAGATTGGCTTTAGTTCATCCATATCCTTTATCTCAACTAACGTTATTGAATAGTCCATCTCTTCTATGACATTAAGATTAAGGATTGCATCCTCGTGTTTATTTTCTCCCAATAAAATTACGGTTACCTTAGCACCTTCATCGGCTAAATGTCTCGCCGCAACCAACCCGTCACCACCTTTTCCACCATGTCCTACATAAACATATGCTACCTTATCCTTTACGTTAAATCTCTTTACTATTTCGTCTTTAACGGATCTACCTGCATTCTCCATGACTATTAATGTAGACACGCCTAAAGCAGAACTATTTATTTCCAAAGCCCTCATTTCTTTTACCGAAATCATATACTTGAATATAAAAAAATGGGTATAAATGCAATTCAGTCGCGAGTTACTACATCATTGATCAGGATTGGAGTTATTCATCACGCTAAGCTTAAATAGGAGGAATATCCTTATAATTTTAATTAGTACTTCTTCATGTAAGCTTTCTAGTAACTTAGAACAGTATTATTATGTGTGATGGAATGATAACAATATTAAGTTAGACTATAATTAAAGTTTATAAACCTTGGATTAGTATATTAATGTAGGTGTTTGTTATGGCTCTCGGAAAAGAAACCGAAATGGGTCTAAAGGAGTTATTTAAAGCAAATGCAGAAGATTTTATGTCATTAATGCTAGTAGCTGAGAAATTAGAGCAATTAGGAAAGAAAGAAGAAGCTAAGGCATTAAGAGAGAAGGCATTAGTAGAATTAGGGCATGCTAAGGCAATCTTCGAGACCTTATTAAAGAACCAAGAATTAAGAGGAGTAGTAGGGGAAATGGCTAAAGAAGAGCAAGAACAACATATAAGTGAGTATAATAAGGTTGCAATGACAGCAAAACAAGAAGGACACGAAGACATTGAAAAAATGCTATGCAGTTTTGCGGATCAAGAGGCTAAGATTGCAGAAACGATAGCAAAGGTTTCTAAAGTCTTAAATGAAATGGCTAAAGAAGAGCAAGAACAACATATAAGTGAGTATAATAAGGTTGCAATGACAGCAAAACAAGAAGGACACGAAGACATTGAAAAAATGCTATGCACATTCGCTGAACAAGAAGCAAAAATCTCAGAAACAATCAAATCTGTCGCCAAAGCCTTATAAAGCTATTTTTGCTTTTTAAATTTTTCCCATTTCTAGGTATTACTCTTCTACAATGAGTAAGCCATTTTAGGAAGCCAATAGTATTTTATCTATACATGATAATTGGTTATGTAATTGGTCAAGCTACAACACAAGAGGCTTTGATACTAGCTGAAAGGCCAGTTAGATTAGGAACTTATGTTGTTCTAGAATATGATAACGTTAAGGCCCTTGGACTAATAACAAACGTGACTAGAGGTAGCCCTATGCTAGATGATAATATGAATGATATAGAAATCGTTCAAAGATTAAAACAATTCAACAATAGCATACCCGTTTATACAAAGGCTAAAGTAAAAATGTTATGTGATATGAATAATCACTTTTTAATGCCCGATATACCCCCGTTCGCTGGAACCCCAGCTAGAGAGGCTGAAGATGAGGAGTTAAAAAGTATTTATTCGCAAGATGGCCAAATTAGAATAGGAAGCTTAATAGGTAAAAACGTGGAGGTTAAATTAAATATAAATTCCTTTGCAAGACATTTAGCTATTTTAGCAGCTACTGGTTCTGGGAAGTCAAATACAGTAGCAGTTCTTTCTCAAAGAATTTCTGAACTTGGGGGATCTGTTCTTATCTTTGATTATCATGGAGAGTACTATGATAGCGATATAAAGAATCTAAATCGTATTGAACCTAAACTTAACCCTCTTTATATGACCCCAAGGGAATTTTCTACGTTACTAGAAATAAGAGAGAATGCAATTATACAGTACAGAATTTTAAGAAGAGCTTTCATAAAGGTAACAAATGAGATAAGAGAAAAGCTAAAAGAAGGACAAATACCATTTTCTACTCTAAATAGCCAATTTTATGAACTAATGAGAGACGAATTGGAAACTCAAGGAAATAGTGATAAAAAGAGTAGTGCAAAGGATGAGGTACTGAATAAGTTTGAAGAATTCATGGATAGGTATTCAAACGTCATTGATCTTACATCTTCAGATATAATTGAAAAAGTAAAGAGAGGTAAGGTAAACGTTGTAAGCCTAACACAATTAGATGAAGACTCAATGGATGCAGTAGTCTCACATTATTTAAGAAGAATCCTTGATTCTAGGAAAGATTTTAAAAGAAGCAAAAATAGTGGCCTTAAATTCCCAATAATAGCCGTAATAGAAGAAGCTCACGTTTTCTTGTCTAAAAACGAGAATACATTAACCAAGTACTGGGCGTCCAGGATAGCAAGAGAGGGCAGAAAATTCGGAGTTGGATTAACAATAGTAAGTCAAAGGCCTAAAGGCCTAGATGAAAATATATTAAGTCAAATGACAAACAAGATCATTTTAAAGATAATTGAACCTACTGATAAAAAATACATCTTAGAGTCAAGTGATAATCTAAGCGAAGATTTAGCTG
>JAPYVG010000170.1 GCA_028277025.1 Sulfolobaceae archaeon | reverse complement strand
GTGTTTGCCATCAGTGCCGCTGAAACATGATATTCGGCGGGAACTATCTGTAAGACTCCTAAATCTAAAGACAAATTACCCCAATATTGAGTGCTACCTGGTGGGTAAACCTTAATTAAATCACCATTCTATATGAAGTACAAGAAACTATAATTTATGAACAGTTGAGGATCTCCCACATTGCCGAACATTAGCATACCGCTAGCGTTGGTGCTATTCAAGAGCGTGACTTTGTAACCGTTACCCAAAGTAGTGGTTAAGTGCATTATATATGTCAATATTGTTAGGGGTTGTTCCATAAGATACTTTAGTTTGCGTTTGCGTTACCGTAACTGTCGATGTGACGGTAGAAGTCAGGAATATGGTTGATGTCGTCGTTGAGACAGACTCATTTGTAACTGTCGATGTGACGGTAGAAGTAAAGGTAGAAGTAACAGCAGAAGTAGAGGTAATTGTACTTAGCTGAGTTAAAGTCACGGTCTTAGGGGCCTCATGAAATATTATAGGATATAGAAAGAATCCGGCTACAGCAAAGAATAATAATACGACTACTACTATTCCCATTACGAGAGAATTACTAGCTCCAGTTCCGATTAGTCTATACTTCATATTATCTCTAGATTTTCCAGTGAATGGAGAGATATATAAACTTTATGGATTCTTTAGGCTTTGTGGGAAGAGATCATAAAAGGATAATACCCCCTTACTAAATAAGCTTATACTACCTTCTTTATACAAGATATGATAAAATTTCGCTATCTGATGCATCACCTAAAGACTTGTAGATATATCTTATTAAGTCTAATCATGGTAAACTTTATATATATCTAATTTAATTCACTTAGGGATTTTATATTACTAAAATGACAAAATTCTATATTTTACGATATCGAACTCCTTCTAATTTTAAGGTTTATTTAATTAAATATATAGAGATATGTGAAATTATTTTCTTAAAAATCCACATAAGGTCATTAAAGCAACTTTACTAGTTATTGTCAATTTATGTAACAAGGATATCTCTGAAGGTCAAGACCCGATTTCAGTTAACGGTATTGACGTAAAAGATTATGACATTCTCGTTGCTGTACAGATTTCCAAAGAGCTCAGTTATGACAACATGAGGATTACTATAAAGAGAACTAATTATACCGAGAGGAAGGGAAGAACTTCTCGGAGAATTTTTCTGACAAGCTCAGGAGGACTTTAGAGATATATCTTGGTGAAAAACTTCAAGCTAATGTCGACCAAGGAATACGTTTTATCTAATGAGCCAAATATTTCAGATGACTGAGTGTATCAATCAATGTTCACGATAAGTTTTGAAGAGATGTTATATTGTAATTTTTCTGTCTATTCAATGATTAATTATATTAATTACATTTATATTCCTATACAATTACAATAATGAAAAGTTTAATATTATTCGAATATTCGTAGAAGCAGATTTTATGATCTAGAATACAGAAGACTTTCGAGAGGGGAGGAAGTCAGTTACTCATGCAATCTCCTTCAGATATACACTCTATGCGCCGGAATAATTAGGTCTGGAAAATTTTCTTAATTAGTAATTTAAAAAAACTAGTTAAGACTTATTTATGGTTATTAACAGCCTTACGAAAATTCGCTTAGAGAGAGAAATTCCATTTTAATGTTTTTATCAGCTTTAACTATTTGCATAAACTGGAAATTGAATAGATGAATTATTTATAATAGCAGTTACTGTAATTCTGTACTGTCTACCGGGCACTATTTGAATAGGTCCGAAATTTACAGTCACATTAGTGATCTGGTTAGGTTGTATGAAGTTCGGTGTTATTGTTGTAGTAGTATTACCAGTGTCTTCTATTCTAGCGCTTACTAACTGGGCGGGTTGAGAGGAGTACACTTGGAATGTCATGCTACCATCTGGCTTTAAGATGGCGAAGGAACCGATTTGGTAAATTGGCAGTGGAGCTTGAGGACTCATTGGTTGGCTAGATTGAGGGAGAGGTGGCTGTAGTCCAGGGTTAGGCTGGTATTGCGGCTGCGAGTAAGGCATCCCACTCGGTTGAAAAGTACTTTGCTGATAAGGTTGAGATAAGTAAGGTTGTTGTCCCATTGATAATCTGTTTATTATTTTCCCTAGTCCTATAAAGTTCAGAAGATAGCCTATGAAAGGCAAGAAGATAGTCAATATACCTCCTATGCTTACTAAGCTTTCATTGTACCTATTACCTACTCTGTAGAATCCTATTGCTGTTAAAATTATACCGACAAAGTATATTGGCATACCTAATACCAGTCCAACAAACGATAAGATCAGAAAAATAGGGTTGATGGCTAGTATTCCTATCGGGAATAATATAAATACTATGTACCCTATAAGTAATAACAGTCCTCCGCTAGCCCCTATTCCTGCCTCTGGGAAAACTGACTTAAGGTCTCTAAATCCGTCCCTAAGCTTAAAGATTGCAATAAGCCCTAATATTACGCCCACTAGAGGTAATATCCCCATTAATACTAGTGTAGTTATTGCGGTTATTGCACCACTAGAAGCTAATGATGAATTACCCGACGCTAAACCTTCCAGTGCTAAAGATGCTGAACCGAATAGCACTCCTACTCCTATAAAAATCCCAATTGCAATTAGTATCGGAGTTATAATCAAGACTAGACTTGCACTCTTTAGCCTTTTTAATGCTTCTATTTCAATATAGCTCATAGATAATATATCTTTATCAAGATATTTATAAGCATTTCCATTCAGATTTTATTAAAAATACAATCGTAAGAAGAGGAAGAGAAAAAATCATGGCTGAGATCTACCTTCGATATAGATGATGCGGTTTCCCTTTATTTATAGCTGGAAATGTGCTCCAACCTCAGAGAGGAAACCCTGAACGCCAGCGGTAAGTAAACGTCTTAATTCTGGGCGGTTGTAAAATTGAAGTAAAAAACTATAAAACGAACAAGTTGTCCTTATGGGTGTAGGTTGTTGTATTCCCTCCCAAGGTTCATAGTTCCCACCATCGATTTGTGATTACATTTGGTGGGCAGTCGTGTGGATCAGGGATCCGCTCTCCATTTGAAAAGGGGATTTCATGAATCACGTTTTAGCCCCTAAGAGGAAAGACATATTGTTTAGCCCAACTTGTAATTCCGTTAAACCCTCAATCGACCTGAAGACGAGCGTCGTTAGCATCACTAACAGAATCTCACAAAAGGAAGTATTTAAATACATGGAAGTCTATCACTTTGGCGAGGCTTTCCGTCCCCTTACCCCCTGTGATAAAGAATTCGTACTACGAAAATGATTTGTTATTAGCCATTATGCATCAATAACTGATGATTTGATGTAGAATAATACTCGTCAATTATGGATAATAATGTTTTTCATTAAAAGATATCATAAATGAGCGATGATTGACTACTTGCTAAATGTATTCTATCTAAATCTAATATATTCTACTCTTCTATGATTCCTTAAAAATTTTTCATCTCTAATGGGCTTAAATTGAATAACTCAAATATATACCAGATCTTTGCTTTTGGAAATATTAAAAATTTATAACTATAACAGTCTCAATTTTAAAAAATATTTAAGATTAATTATTAACCACTTACAAAATCTGGGAAATTTAAAGAATAGATAGGGAACAGAAATGTAATATATACGCGTGAGATGTAAAAAAAAAAAGACACAAGATATTAAATTTATAATCAGTGCTTACGTTCAGTATTTAGAAGTAGTATATACTACGAAAATCACGGGTAAGGGGACGTAAAATCTCGCCGTCTATGGCGTGGAGGAAG
>JAPYVG010000169.1 GCA_028277025.1 Sulfolobaceae archaeon | reverse complement strand
GACAGCATTTAGTATTGGATCTGGCGGTAGTGGTGGTGTATTTGCACCGGGTTTATTTATTGGTGCATTTGTAGGGGCTGATGTTGGCTTACTCTTTCACTACTTATTTCCGTCTATCGTACCCTCAGTCGCCCCATTTGTAATTATAGGAATGGCTGCTTTCTTTAGTGCAGCAGGTAAGGTTCCACTATCTGTGATCATTATGGTCACAGAAATGACTGGTAGTTTACAGTTATTACCTGGAGCTATGGTAGCTGCTGCAATTTCCTATTTAATATCTGGTAACTATACTATTTATCAGGCTCAAGTTCCTACTAAAAGGGATTCGCCAGCACATAGGAGTGAGTTTATGATTCCAGTATTAGAGAGTGTTAGAGTTTCAGAATGTAAATTTGAGGATATAAAAGTGTTTGATGATGAAAGCGTTGAAAAAGCAATATCTATAATGACTAACTATAATTTCTTAAGTTTGCCAGTGATAGATCATAATTATAGATTTTTAGGTATAGTATATTTAAGGGATTTGCTGAATGCTGACAAGAATGATATGGTTAGAAAGTATATGATAATAGGATCACCTTACGTTAGGCCTAATTCAACATTAGAGCAAGCTTGGGAAATTATGTCAAGACTTAGAAGTAAGTGGGCATGTGTTGTTGAAGATGGTAAGTACAAAGGAATTGTAACCATGGATAATTTAATAGAAGCTTATGAAAGGGAGGTGAGGAAATTAAAGAAAACCTCTTAAAATATTATTTCAATTATCCTTTATTTTCTTTAAGAAATCTATTATACTTTTTCACCAAATATAATTATTGTTAAATTTACTTTATCGGTATACTCGGTGGTATTTCATCAATTTTACTAAAAGTGGTACAATTTCTATGGAAGATAAAAATATCATGAAATAGGATAAAAATGGCTTATTTTAATAAAAATATATAAAAATATTAAGTTAATTGATAAAAATGGGAGAAAAATCTTGTTTTCTCACATTGAGTAATACTTTTTGCCTAGTATTATCAAAGGGTTAGAAAGAGAAGCGAGGGATCCCATTGCCCCAATATGATGACTCCCTCGTCACCTTTTACGGGGTTGGGATCCCTCATAAAACAATTAACACTTTAAGGAATTAAGATTATCTACCAAGAAGCATCTGAAAAACTCGTGGAAGTGATGAAATCAACAAGCGTATAAAATAGGGGAAAGGAATATTTAGAAAGACAAGAAAAGCACTCGGAAACAACTTGAAAATAACATTTTGCGAGAAAATTAGAATAAATTATACTTGCTGCCGATGAAACCAGAATAGGTGAGAAAGAGAAAAAAGAGTAAACACTGGAAGAGAAAAGGGGTGAAAGCTAGATCATTAAACATGGTATATTCAATGAGAACAACCTTGATAGCCGATTTAAATAGTAAAAGCCCTTCACAATTTTTGTTAAAAAGTGTTAGGGGGGCTTTGTAACACGTTAATTATATGTTGGCTGATGGCTGGTTCTTGAGTTTAAGGGTTTTTAGGAAGATTCAAGTTAAGGCTATAATTAGGAGTAATTTGAAGGGTTTTAGGTTGTTGTCTAGTCTTCCCTTTGTTTTTGGAGTGATAGGGTTTACGTTGTATGATTGAGTTTAAGGGTCTTTATTATGTTAAGGATTGGGCATTTCATTTTTATCACGAATTTCAAGGGTGATCCTTATGAGTTGGCTGATAGGCTTCTTTGGCAAATTGAGGAGGCTAGGATTAGGTATGTTAGGAGGCTTAAGAATAGGGTTTTCCTCTTTCTGCATTATTCTTGATTCCGTGTGGAATATTGTTAATTACTTGTTTTTCAAATCTTCCGGGGAAGAAGCCTTTGTCCTTTAATTCCTTCATTAATCTAGACTTTTCAGCTTTTAGTGTTGGGTGTGCACGTTATTTTCACGATGTGAAATAAATTCAAGTTTTCTCTCATTTTACAAGTTTTATAAGCTATGTTTGTCTAAATTTATTTTAACAAATTATTTTTAATAAATTTTCTCTTAATTTATTCTATATCAATCTCTTGTTGAAAGAATTAATATCATATCTCTCTCAAGAAATAATTTGGTGAAACACATCTGAATCTCTAATTAACCCTACTAGGGTAGTGTATAGTGTGTTTGAAATTCATTTTTTCTTAATAATCAATTATTTTGTATTACAGTAAAATATCAATCTTCCATCACATTGAAAGATATAATTGACTTTTACTCTTATTTAGTCATAATATTGTTTTTTAATCGCATTATATTTATTAAATTATATGCACTCGAAACGCTTTTTCTAGCCTTAGTCTTATAGGAGAGAAAGTCAATTCAGAATTTATAACATAATGACGGTATTATTGTTCTAATTAGCTAAATATTAAGAACTTTCAGTAATATCTATAGGTAAAGCTTTTTAGTAAGATATAAGTAAATTTAAACGATATGAAATGACTCAAGAGATATCAAAAGAGATTAAAGAAATACAAGAAATAGATGAAAAAGTAGATTATAATATAAGATTATACAAACAAATTTATAGAAAAAGTATTGAAAATCCTTCTGCTTTTTGGGGTAAACTTGCTGAGGAGCTAGTAGAATGGTACGAGCCTTGGAAAGAGACGTTTAGACATGAACTTTTAACTAAATGGTTTGTTGGAGGGAAATTAAATGCAAGCTATAATGCTGTTGACAGACATTTGAATAGCAATAGAAAGTATAAAGCGGCAATAATTTGGGAATCTGAAAAAAATGAGAAAAAAATACTAACTTACCAAGATCTGTTTTATGAGGTAAATAAATGGGCTAATGCCTTAAGGCAATTGGGAGTAGAAAAGGGAGATAGAGTAACTATTTACATGCCGTTAACCCCAGAAGGAGTTATTTCAATGTTAGCATGCGCAAGAATAGGGGCTATACATAGCGTAGTATTTGCGGGATTCGGATCACAAGCTTTAGCAGATAGAATACAAGACGCTCAATCAAAAGTAGTAATTACTGCTGATGCTTATTATAGAAGAGGCAAGCTAGTTGAACTCAAGAAAACAGTAGATGAGGCGTTGTCTAAGTTAAGTAACAATCCCGTTAGAAAAGTACTAGTATATAAGAGGACTGGAGTCGAGATATCATTTAACGAGGATAGGGACGTATATTTTGATGAGATAGGAAAATATAAGTACATTGAGCCAGAACCTGTTGAGGCTACTCACCCGTTATTCATACTCTACACTTCTGGCACTACTGGCAAACCTAAGGGAATAGTGCATTCCACTGGAGGGTACTTAGTTGGAACTTCTGCCATGCTTTTATGGAGTTACGGATTAAGCCAAGATAATGATGTATTATTCAACACTTCAGATATAGGTTGGATTGTTGGACACTCATATATAACTTATTCTCCCTTAGTAATGGGTAGAACAGTAATAATTTACGAGAGTGCTCCAGATTATCCTTATCCAAATAAATGGGCTGAGTTAATTGAGAAATATAGGGCTACGACATTTGGCACATCTGCAACGTTTTTAAGATATTTAATGAAATATGGTGAGAGTTACATTAAAGAACACGATCTATCCTCTCTTAGGATAATAGTAACTAATGGAGAACCTTTAAATTACGCTCCATGGAAATTCGGATTAGAAGTAATCGGAAATGGAACAGTTTACATGTCTCATCAATGGTGGCAAACTGAGACTGGGGCTCCTAATATTGGTTACATGCCAGGTTATCCAATATTCATACCTATGAGGTCAGGGCCAGCATCAGGGTTTCCATTACCTGGTAATAAGTTACTAGTATTTAATGAAAACGGTAGTCCAGC
>JAPYVG010000168.1 GCA_028277025.1 Sulfolobaceae archaeon | reverse complement strand
TTCATGTACTAGCTTGTAAATTTTTATACCTATGAGCTGAAGATTTAATAACTCATCTACGCCGGAAAGAGACAATAAATGCTGCCTACTCTCAGAATATGCCATATCATATATAATTTTTTTAATGGACCTTACACTATTAAACTCTAGGGCACTTCTTATTACCTTTTGCTCCATTGCTAACTCATCGAATTTTTTCATAAATTCCAATATCTGCTTATCTCTTCTTTCATCGAGTACGTGAACAAGAAATAATGGGTTATTGAAGATTGATGTAAATGATTTGCCCATTATAACTCCAAGATAAGTTTTATTTTCATCAAATTTTATAATTTTGTTCATGTCTTCTGTAGTTACTAGGTTAATTTCCTTTTCTATGGTTTTCGGTGTGTTATACAAATCTATTAGATTTACTTTAGCTTTCATCCAGAGCAATTTCTTATAATATTTATAATTTACTTTGTATATTTCATCATCAAATATAATTGGGAAAAGTTTATCCGTATATTGTTCTTTAATATCTTTAATTTTAACATTTGCTAAAAATATTGTATATATTCTATAATTATTAGTAGCTAATTGGAAAGACGAAAATGGCCACGGAATTAAAATACCATCCTCATTAGTTATGCCTCTCAAAGAAGATATTAAAGCAGAGTTGATTAAATCGGTACTAAAAATTATTCGTTGAAATTCATTTTCAGTGGGTTTTACTTTAGGTATTATATAATTATTCAATAAATATAATGATTTCCTTTCCCCCCATTCGGCTACACTTATTTTACTAACAATAAAGTCTTTCTTTTCTGTATGTACTAGTTTATTAGAATCTCGTTTCATTCTTACTATCGACAATATAGGAATGTCTGGAATGGTTACTATGAAATTAACATATCGAGAGGATGAAGACAATAGCTTAGTTATAAAAAAACCTACATTTCTCTTTTCGTTCCAATCCAATAGATGTAGCCTGTGTATCTTAGCCGCAAGTGATTTAAGCTTTTCAAAGTTCTTTGGACTAATTCGGGCTAATAATTTTCTACCGTAAAAATTCATATCAATCTTAAGGGCATCTTTAATAAGAGATAAATTAGTTAAATTTTTTGTTGAATATTTACAATAGATTATTAATCTAGAATCATCATAATTCCTTATACCTAATTTATCACACTGAAATCTTCTCTTTAATTCTTCCTTAACGATTTCTATATTCTCTGATTTAAAAAGATCAATTTTGGTAATAAAGGTTAAATTTAATAATTTCTTTAGTTCAGATTGTGAAATATCTAGCCGGATTGCAATGTCGAAATAATCATCAGTTATATTACCGTCGTAAGCAAAGGATTTACTCATCTGTACGTACTACAACCCGAAAGCTTTATAAACTTTTAAAACATTTTTATCAACTGGATGAAATTAATAGATAGCTTAGGAATCGATGAGATCACTAAGATAGAAAAATATATTCGAGAAAGAGAAAAAGGTGGAATTAAAAGAGAAGCCAGCTTACATAGATGGTGGTCCAAACGCTCTATCTTTTTGTATAGAGCTATACTTACTTCTTTCATTCTTAGGGAGTCCGACTTAGATAGATTTTATGACGGCGTTAATAATCCTTACACTTTGAATGCTAATGGACTTGTCTTTCTTGAACCAATGGCAGGTGGAGGCACGGGTTTGGTCGAGGCGTCTATGTATAATTATAATGCTTATGGCATAGATATTAATCCTTTGGCAGTTAAAATAATAGAGGGATATTCTACATTAAAAAAAGAGATAACCTGGAATAAAATATATCATATACTAAATGAAACAGACTTGGAACTAAATTGGTTATGGCATCATGACGGCAAACTTGTAAGTTACATTTTAATAACTAGAGGGAAAATACCCTCATGGATCTTTACTAGAAAAAAGAAAAAAGTAATTCTATGTCCTTATTGTGGAAACGTGTTCGAAACTACTAATGATAATACAGTTTCGTGCCCAAAATGTGGACATAATATTGATGTAACTATTAAACCTGTTTACGAACCTCCATTTTTTTCAAAGTACTTTAAGGATTGGAAAATATTCGGAATAATTCATGATGATCGTTCTTTCAGTTTTGATGAAAAATGGATTACACAGAGAGTTGAGAGACTGGGGGATTTCGATCTTAATTTAGTAAATGTAAATCTACTTGAAATAAAGGAAGGTATAAGACTAATTAAAAGTGGAATAAGCAAAATAGAAGAAGTTTTTACTCCAGCTCAACTTTACACATATTACGTACTTTCGACTAAAGCTAAGGAATTAAATCATGAGGAAAAAACTTTGCTGATGTTAGCTTCTAGTGATTCCGTGAAGACTTGTAGCGTTCTGTCAAAATGGTATCCTCCGCTAACCGAACCAGTAATCTATGCTGGAGGAGTTAAAGGATTTTGGGTACCTGAATATACTGCCGAAACTAATCCTATAGCATCTTATAATAAAAAACCTAAGGCCAGAGGAAATATTATTTCGGGGATTAAAAACCAAGAAAAAATAATTAAAAAATTCAAGTTCAGAGGGGAGATATATGCGATTCATGGAGATGCTAGAGATGTTGAATATCCAAAAAGCGACTTAATAGTTATTGATCCGCCCTACTACGGTTTCGATTTGGACTATGCATCACTTAGCTTACCTCATTATGCAATTGCTAATATGTTTGAAAAACTAGGAAGTTTAAACAGAGCTATTGAAAAAGAAATAAAACGTTACGATTTCTTTTCTTCACTGCGAACCATTTTAGAAAAAAGTAAAAATTCTCTTAGATCTCCAGAAGGAAGAATAGTCCTTATAATTAACTTTAATAATTATAAAGATTGGGAAAAATTATATTCTATTATAGAAGATATTAGACTTAATGTAATAAATTCATTTAAAGTACGGGGAGAATCACCCGGTAAACTAGGTAGGTCCGAAAATAGAGATAATAAGATTATAATTTTAGCTAAATAGAAATTGTAAATTCTTGTTTACTACTTGTTTTTTGACAATTCCAGCTTCCGGAAATATGAATCTTCTTACCATCTTTAAATTCAATTTCATAGCTCTTTATATGCGTTTTAGGTACGAGTTTAAGTTCAAAACGGCCAGTGGCTTTCAACTGCTCTATTTGACTAGAATTTTCATTTAAAGCATCTTTACTGTTCTTCTCATCTGTAGTTAGTTCTATAGTTAGGTTGGGATTGGAGTTTAGCAGTTCGTAAAGAATGTTTAAACAGTCCTTATCTAAGTACGCAGTCTCTATTCTTAAGGCTTTTACGTTAGGATTTTTAGCGTAATGTTTCAAGAGCGAGAATCCAACTCGTGAATCCCCTTTAATATTGACACTGGTTTTTACTAGGGCGTTTTGAGATTGAAAGTTACAGATGTAATTAAGAAATTCTTCCAATAGTTGTCTACTGGTAATGATATGCTGAATTAATGGATAATGGCAAAAATCTCCCATTACGCAAGATGAACATCCATCTATACAGAAATTACCAAGAGCTATGTCAGCTAAACTCCCCAAAGTTACTTCATCGAAATTAGAAATTTCAGTGTCATTCTTTTCAAAGAGATAGATCTTAAAAGTATATAGATCTGGTTCTATTTGATTATTTCTTAAACCTTGTACTAATTTATTTATTTCTCCTAAAGCCTGCTTGATATTCTGATTTGAATTCAAAATACTCTGTTTAAGTTGTTTAAGTGATTGCACAGTTTGTTGTATTAAATTTGAATGGTTAGAAAATTCTTGATGCACGAAATTGCAGAAATCATTGAATAGAGTCTGGAAATTATTGTTAAACTGAGATAGTATGAATGATGAGAGATCTAAAACCCC
>JAPYVG010000167.1 GCA_028277025.1 Sulfolobaceae archaeon | reverse complement strand
CTTTAGGAATATGTTTCAAAATAGTCAACATTTCTGTTATATCTATTACTTTACTATCTTGATCGAGCAAAAGAAGCCAGTCTTCATGTAGACTTAAGGCCATTTTCATAGCATAATTATACGCTTTTCCTAACCCGTAATTTTTTTCGAACCTTACAAAATAATCTACTATTCTAGATAGGTCAAAGATTTCTTTAGACGAATTATCTATAACCAAAATCTTAATACCATGTTTTTTTAATGGCTCGATTAAATCAGATATAAGAGATTTCAATTCAGGATTATAAGTCACAATAACCCCCAACATAATAGTACCTCCTTAACTAGAATATAATTTAATAATCTCATTAAATTTTCTTTCTAGTCTGTAAATTATTTCATTCTTATTATATTTCATCGCTAATTCACGTGAATTTTTAGATAGTTCCTCATAATCTCTTGTTTTCCAAGATTCATAAAGTTTCAGCAGGCTCTTTATATAACATTCAATACCTGAGCACATCACCACTGCATCATTGTAATTATACAGTTCTCTAAATATCGGTAATGTAGACAGGATTGCCGGAAGTCCGCAACTTAATCCTTCTAGAACCGATATAGAAAAACTATCTGCTCTTGACGGTAAAAAGATTACATGCGACCTACACAAAGTGTTGACATAATCTTCCGCGTTTAACATCCCCACATATTCTACGTTAGGTGGAAGTTGCACTTTAGGTTTTTCTACACCCGTTACAATAAACTTAATACCATTATTCCTAACCAGGTTTTTAGCTACTTCAACCAAAATATCAACCCCTTTATCATATGTAACTACACCAGGTGAAAAAACCACAAAAGAATCGTGTCGTTTCTCTCTTGGGTAGAACTTCTGGGTATCTACAAAGTTAGGTATGATGAATACGTTTTTGAAACCTTTCCTTTTTAGTCGCTCTGCGTAATAATTAGTCAATGCATGATGATAATATTTATCCCCTTTAACAAGGCTGTTTATTATTCCGTAATATATGCGTTGTCCTAGGTTACGGTTTATTATGGCATGATGACCGAATACAACTAGGGTTTTAATTCTCGATATAGCAAAATGAGTACCAGCCCAAGGAAAAAAAGCGTAAACTAAGTCAGAATCATTTATAGCCTCATCTAATTCTTTGTAACTTACCAAGCTTAAACCTAGAAAATGTTTATATTTAACATTAACATATTCAAATGGATAGTTTTCATTGCTCCTCTTACAACAATCAGTAGTAATAACTTTAACATGATAACCCTTATCATGTAAGTACATTGCGACCTCTTTTATCCAATTCTCCCCTCCTCTACCATAGCTTAGATGAGGAATATTAAAAAAGGATATAGATACCATATATGAATTAAGCTTAAACAAGTAAAAAGCTTATTTTGTGTTTAAGCTTTTTTAACGTTATGGAAGACCTAGACTCACTTTACACATCAGAAAATTTAGATGATATCAAACGCTTTTACCAAATGTTTAAAAATCGAGAAGAATTAGTCACGTGGATGAAAAACAGACCATCTGCTAAAATAGAGACCGTAGTTATAAAGGGAGAAAGTGAAAAGGTCGCAGCTGTTATACCTACAGCCAACCCACACGAAGAGAGAGTGAAAAACCTTATCAAGAGTTTGCACAGATACTTGATTATATTGAGTGTTAGTAGTGGGAAATATTTCAATTTCGCTAGGAGTGTAAACGAAGGTGTAATGCGGGCTCTAGAACTAGACGCTAAATGGATAATAATAAGCAATGATGACGTTGTTATAAAATCTAAATTTTCATTAGGAAAATTGCCAGACGATGTTTACTCCATATTCATCTACGGAAAAGGTGAACCTAATGTTGTATGTAAATTCAACTTTCTAATTCATTTTTTAGAAGTAATGGATAGACAAAAGTACAGTGTTTTCAGAAAGTTTAGAATTAATTATTTTACAACTCTTAAATCTCCTCTCTCATCAGCTATTTGCAGAAAGATGTATGAGGTTAAAAATATAAAATTTGTAGGGCCTTTCTTCATAGTAAATTCTTGCTTCGTTAAAAACAACGGCAACAAACTTTTTGACCCAGTATATATAAACGGAGTTGAAGATTTCGATTTTCTCACTACGGTTCTAAAAAAAGGTAAAATTATCACTATTAAAGCCGACGTAGAACACTTGGGGGGTGCTTCGTTACGAAACACTTCCGCTAGGGTGTGGAGAAACTATGCTAACTACGCTTACTTCAATTACAAAATCGAGAATAATGAGCTCGTAGTGCCTAAGTTAAAACTAGACGGATCGAAAGTGCTAGAAGAAACTTAATAATCTCTTATATGCAAAATATTTTAAATGTAAGACTAAGATAAGAGTTGAATCTAGAATTATATATAGTTACAGTCTACGAGTAGCCAAAAGTTTTGCAATGATTAAGGGCCTATTTGAGAGACACTTACGTGGACTTGGAAATCCCCACACTCTCATTTCATCGTCATTTTTAAAAAATTCTTAAATCTTAGGGGAATGATGATAAGTAGCGTTAGCCAAAAGGTACTTACTGTAAGCCCGTTGCAAACACCTAAACCTAAAGGTTAGCTGCGTAACGTGATATGAGCCGTATGAAGGCCTAAATATATCCTGCCTAATTATCGGTTATCCGTCCAACCCATAATACACTTATTAAGGTAGCAAATATAATTATAGTTTAACGAGAATAATTGTGTTATAGACAAACCCTATATCTCGATCAAAAGTAATAGACGGCCTAGTGGTATAAATAGCTGTACATCCATTAATACAAGAAATAAATAAGAAATAAAAAATTCTTAATAGTGATATATGAGCAACTATGATATTAGCATAATAATTACAGCGCACATAAGAGATAAATATTTAGATAAGGCGTTTGAGAGTGTATTAGCTCAGGATTTTGATAAAAAACGAACTGAACTTATAATAGTTTATAAGTTTGACCTGCTTTGTTGATCTCTTCAATTCATTTCATAAGCATGATATGATACATTGAGAATTTTTCAGTAATTAATATTTATTTCAACGTTATTCGCAAGCTCACACCCTAATACCCGGAGCTCTACTAACTAAAGAATTAGCCAAGTGGACCATCCATGCATAAGCCCAGAACTTGAGCTTAGCCTCAACCACTTGTCCTAAAAAACTTGTAGCCCTAACTGATTCCCCAAAAGTACGCTTCACAGCGGAGAATAGGGACTCAATCCTCCACCTAATACCGTAACCCTTCTCCTCCCTCCAACGATCATAACCTAACCTCTTGAACTCCCTTACAGCCTAGCTGGATGGCCACGCTTAGTAGAAGCGTTCTTCCTAGGTGGGACAACAACTTCAACCCCGGTATTGTAAGCCTCATTAGCATCATAAGCTTTATCTCCATAAAACTTCTTGACTTTCTTTCCCTTATCTTGTAAATCCTTAACTGTCTTTACTGCAGTCTCAACCTCGTTTGTGGTTACTTCGGCGTTTATTACGTTGAATTGGTCCTTATCCATTGCTATTTCGATCTTGAGGAATTTTGAGTCCCTAGTTTTACCCCATTTTGCTATAATGTATTGTCCTCCCTTGTTTGTGCTTATTCCCGTTGCGTCTGCTATTACTTCAAGTTGGTCATTTAACTCGAATTTTATGTTCATGTTTCTTACTCTTTCCTCACTGTTGAGTAGTCCAGGCTTGTTGGGATGATTTTCAGTCTCTCTAGTGCCCTCAATACTCCTTCAATAGCCCTATAAGGTAAGAACAAGTGGAGGAATGCTAGGAATTCGTTGAACTCCTTTGGTGCCTTGTAGGTTTTCTTTGCATATCTATTCTCCTCTGCTAGTAAACCAGAGTTCGAAGACGTAGAAG
>JAPYVG010000166.1 GCA_028277025.1 Sulfolobaceae archaeon | reverse complement strand
ATAATAATTACTATAGAAAATCAAACCAAAATTAATCCGATAACACTAGGTCGCTGGTGAGGGGATTATTACCTAGTTTGAAAACTCCTTACCAAAACTATTAGCAGGCATTATAAAAATGGCGGAGGTACCAGAAAAATAAGGATCACAGTGAGAAAGAGGGGCAAGATCCAGACCCGGAAATACAACCGCCACCAATGATATAATATGGATAACCTAAAAAAGACAAGTCTAACCCTTCAGCTTGTAAGGCTGAGTAGTCATTACCATCGAGACAAGATGAGAAGCCATAGATACTCGGTTCAAAAACTACTTGGTTTCCAATAATTATAGCTTGTACGTCGCCTTGAGAACCTCCTCGACCGTTAGGATTGGGAACAATATAAGTTGCTATAATTGGTATTTTGGGATTGACTACATAAGTTACTCTATTATCTATCACACCATAACTAAATACCCAATTTGGAGGTATAGAGATAGTCCTTTGGAGGATAGGTGATAATTTCATAATATAAGTTCTAAGATTAGATTGTAAAATTTCACTCTAGATCAAAAGAGACTATTTCAGCTTGACTTTCCTGATTCAAATTAGCATCATATTTTCTAAATAATCAGTCATAAGTAGTTTAACTTTGTTAAAGTAGCACGAGTCTTGATGTGACTTGGTTATAACCCTAACTAGCCGGAAAGAGCTGGGAATTAAACCCGGTTACGAGTGCGAAAATCTGTTAACAATATTATTTTGAGTTCAATAAATGAATAAAAAGAAAAAGGATTAACTTTGATTAACCGTTATGACATATAAATTATTCAGCACACTAAGATACAACAACCCCCAGTTCCAGTAAGAACCACCGGTGCCCGCGTTTATTTCAGTCCAATAACCGCCGCTATGGGGCGTTGTAAAGTTAGTATACAAAGGTAAGTCGAGTGTTATCACACTCGAGGTGTTTAAGTCCACGACTTTAGCGTATATCGTATTATCATGTCCATCGTAAGTAACGGTCATCATTATTAAATCGCCCTTCTGTAACCCTTGTATGAACCCGTTACCACCGCCTTCCACTAGCAGTTTAATATTGTTTTCAGTAACAGTACCATTGGGTGAGGGGTAAACTACCCATACGTTAAATTCTCCAGTATTCGAATAATACCTTGAAGCGTACCAATAGGGTTCCCATTGCACGACTATATATGGTGTTGAAGAATAAGGATAAAGTATCTCCCCAGAGTTCCCCCCCGGTGACTGCATCCCAACGTTCCGTAATTCAGAGGTATAGTATGTGGAACCGTTAACCCAATTATGCACGGGTGTAACAAACATCATCACAGTATATCCATCTGCGGGGTAATCTGGAAGTCCGTATATACCTAAATTGGAGTTCCCCTCAGTGAAAGTACCTACCAGAACTACTGTGTAATAACCACCAGTGTAATTTAACTTAGTGGTGTTGAGCATTAAAGCTGCTGCTGAAAAAGGTTTAGCTGGGACGATTTGTAACACCCAGTTATGGTAAGATACATTACTCCAGTAACTACTATACGGAGAAAATAACTGTATGTTGCTTTCATTTTCTATGAAATACACGTAAGAGAAGTTTATAAGCGGCTCATTGAACAACGTGCCGAATATTAGTTGACCCTCCGATGAAAAGCCGTTATATACAACAATCTTAGGGCTCTTACCTAACACCGTAGCTAGGCCGAGAAGCATATGCTTTTCATAAGGTGACAAGGGATAATTCATAATAATTAAGGTATAGCTAGTGGTCGTTGAAGTCGTAGTTGGTGGTATCAAGTTATTGATTACTGGAAGACCCCTATGTAAATTGATTACTGGAACACCCTTATATGGTAGGAAAAAGTAGCCGAATACTCCTACAACAATAACCACTATCACTAGAATCCCTATTATTGCTGGTACCTTACTCCCTTTTTTATTATAATTTGGAATTACTGGTGTTAATTGGTATCCGCACCTTATACAATAATCTACATTATCTGGATTAGGATATCCACACCTAGGACATACTTTAGTCATATTATACGCTTTACTAAACTACATTTAATAAACTTTGTGCATAAAAACATTTGGAGAATGTTTTCCCTTGAAATAAATAGTTTATTGTAAAATACTTGAAAAGATAAAAGAGAATTTAACTTTAAGTTTTCAGGAAATTAATTCGAAAATAAATTAGTTAGACTCGTTCGGAAAACCTAATCTATTCCTACGAGCACTTTTTCATGGACTTAAACTTAATTTAGATCGATTAACGTCTCCCTTTAAGGAGTAGTATTTCTATAGTCTTTGACTCTAGAATAGAAATGAACTAAAATGGTTATATATTGTAAAAGGTGCGGATATGCTAATCCAGATAATGTAAATTATCGTCTAAGATGTGGATTTCCCCTTAAGATGGTTAGCCCCCGCCACGAAATCCTTCCAGACGTTATTTTATCATAGGACTAAGAGCAGCATTAGTTATAGGAGGAGGTATAGTATTCTATCTTGATTTTTTACCCAAAAAATCAGCTTTCCCTTCTAGGACTATCATACCCATTACATCGGAAACAACATCGACTAGCCCAATAACTCAGACAACATCCACTCAGACTTTAACAGCCCCTCCTTTAGTTAGCAATATTATTCTAGTTGTTGCTGTAATACTCAAGGCTCCTTTAGAGACAAATAATTAAGGACCTGAAGGTCCTCACACCTATTTTTGTGTGTTTGTGAAAAACCGTTATTAAGTTAAAATGTATAATAAAGCTAATGTGAAATCTAGATAGTAATTTTGTTTCAGTAATGATAATTAATTATTAAGTCTACTATTTCTACTTTCTCTTTATTAAATCTTAATTTAATAGTTATAGTAAAGTTAAAGATGATAGGGAACTTGCGGTAATCTATTATCATAATGCAAGTGTTTCTTAATTAAAGGACTAATGTTACGTTAAGCCAAATATTTATCTTACGGTGTCTTATCGATTAAACTTTAGCGTTTCTGCCTAGTTTTTCCCGTATAGTAAATTTATTCGGAATGGTATTTACTCAATACATTTTACTCGATCTGTTATCAAGCTTCTATCAAACGGAATCTGGTTATAATAAGGGTTATAACAGCTTACATCAGTGAACTTCATTAAAATTATATTATTATTGTATATTTTTTACATATTAATTATAATTTGGCTATATATAAACTTACCTATATGATGACAAATTTGTACTCGATATCGAGAAGTAGCTAAAAAAGGGAGTTTATTCCTTATCCTCTACATATTTAGTAGAAGGAAGGTAAGATAATGACCACTTATAAACACTAATTTTGTGTGTCAAAAACGAATTCTAGTCATACCTAAGTATTTATCATGAACTATGTAGTAATAATAAACATTAATTTTTATTGTAATATATTATACCAACTATATTATATCCACGGTTTTATTATGAAGAGAAAGCATATGATATACGAAATTAATTCTCTTAATACTCTTAAATAATACTTTTAATACGATAAAATTCAAGAATTTTTACAACTGATTCCCTTATTGTACTCGTTGTAGAATTTCTCTTTCTTTTCCGCACAGAATTGTATTATTCGTGTTAGCAATTTCGAGTGTGGAATCGTTGAAACTATCAGACCTACATAAAGGGGTCGTGTTATACATCTGACTTAATAATACTCTTTTGTCTTGTTCAATTTTCCTACCTTAATTGTTCGCACCCCGTCTGATGCTATGCGTTCTCTAACGTAAAAGATATATCTAGCTTAGTCAATAAAAATATAATATGGGTAATACCAGTAATGTAGAGAGTAAAATTATCTATTTATTGAAACTCTATAGGTCAATGAGGTTCAATGAACTATTACGTTA
>JAPYVG010000165.1 GCA_028277025.1 Sulfolobaceae archaeon | reverse complement strand
ACCTAAAACTACTAAGGCTTAAGTCATCAAGAGGAAAAGGAAGAGCTTATGCATTAGAACAATGCCCAGAAAACTCAATAACAGCATACTTCGATTTAGATACATACTACAACCAAAACTTCCACAAAGTAATAGGATGGTCGATAGGTAGACCAAATAACATAGTCTATGGGCCTTTCTCTCTTATAGCAAAGAAAGAAATTATTATAAGGAAAGGCAGTTGGAGAGATTTAAACGTAGGGGAAGATACAGAATTTACTACAAGAATTGGATTTGACTACTTCGTCCCAGTTATCGCGACAAAGAATTTATATAAAACTTCAGTTAATAGAGAATTTAGATACTCTAAAGGGGTAAAATATTATATAAGAAAACTTAGGAACACTATTGACTCTATGAGAGGGCATGGGTATAATTTTCTCGATATTATCAATATTTATAAGAATTATGGCAAATTTGTAGCGATTGAAGCAAGTATAGTCTATTCCATAGCTAAATTGAAAGGCATCTATAGGTACGATAAGTCAACTCATAATGATATTGTAATAATTCATAATTCGTTAGAAAAGCTTATTGATCTAAAAGATCTAGGCATTTGTGATAAATATATAATATATGTACTCCCCGTTATTTACAGTTATATGAAAACTAATGTGTCAGAAAATCTACACAACAAACTAGGAAATATGCTTCTTTATAAATGTAATGATGGATATTATAGATACGTAAAAAATGAAGAAGGCCTCAAGTTAGCGTTAGAGCAATCTAATTCTCCTAAAGTAGAATGTATAAATGAGTCCTTAAACTAGAATAGTCATCTTTTAATTATATTTACAGAAGATAATTTAAAATTTGATCTGTAACTTTATCCCAGCTACTATACTTTTCGAGAAATTTACTAGTACTTTCATTATATATTAAATTGAAATAATCCTCATCTTTCATTCTTAGAATATTTAACGTTTCAGTTACCATGGATTTTACATCAAATTCTCTTACGAATTTTACTGCACCTAAGTCTTTGTAAACACTTCTTGGTCCTGGTAAGTCATAAGCTATTACTGGAGTCCCTAATGCTAATGATTCTAAAATTACAAGTGAAAACGAATCAACGTGAGATGGATAAATTAAAGCTTTAGCTTTACTAACAATCTTATATTTCTCCTCATCTGAAATAAAGCCTAACCATTCTACATTCTTCTCTAAATGTAATTTTTTAACTAAACTAAAGAATTTTTCCTTTTCATTATTATCAAAGAATTTTCCGAACATTAAAAGCTTGATATCTGCATTTTCTCTCGTAAGTTCCTTCAGTATATAAGGAACTTCAAAAATTCCTTTTAAATAATATAATCTAGCCCAGAATACTAAATAGTCTTCCTTATTCTTAGTTCTATATTGTAAAATTTTAGGGTCAAATGCGTTTCCAGGGTCGAGTACCTTTATCTTTTCACGCTTTAAATTTAAGCTTTTCAAAGTGCCTTCGCTTACTGACAATATATACCTAACTATTGGATCATTTACAATTCTTTTAAATTTAGCTATATTAAGAAAATTGTACCTGTTCTTGAATCCAAATAATGGATCTCCTATCTTATATTTTATGCTACCGTGTAAGAACCTTAGAGATTCGATATAAGTCCTTATTTCTGATTGGATAGTAGTAACTAAAGGTTTGTTAAGTCTTTTTGACAAACAATACGCATCAAAAGATAAGTATTCGTCACAGTAAATCTTCTTATTTAGAGATCGTAGAAAGAGCTTAGCCTTCATTAATTTAGATGACATATCCAAATGTATATATGTAATAGGATCGTATATTATTTTAATATCGTTTGAATCTTTTGAATATTCATATAATATATCATCATATCTGAGTTTCTCTTTAGATTCGCATATTTTTCTAACTACTTCAGGGGAAGTGAATGGTATATTATCTAAGGAACTACAAATTTCATTACGTTCGTTGAGTATTTCGCTTGGAGGTGGAAATATGATTATATCTACCTTTTTTGCCAATCTCGATATAACTTCCTTGGAATGGACATCCCCTCCTCCCACAAATTTAAGAAAAGTCCTTATAGGTAAGATAATGCCTATCAAATCTCTTCCGGAAAAAATACTAATAATAAGATTTTAAATCATAGCTTAGTATGATATTTAATGAAAGGATTAATATCGACAATAGGCAGGATTAATAGTTATAGACGAATTTTCGCGAACTGGTTGCATGTATTATCAAAATTACAGCGTGGTGAGAAAAACATTAGTGTAACATTAAAAGACAAATCTAAAGGTATGTGTTCTATTGATTGCGTTATAGGCCTAGTTAATTTAGTAAATAATTTCAATTTTGATCCATTGAAATTTCATTTTGATAATAAGGGAAATTTATTCTATCGTAATAATATAATTATTCAAGATTCTCTTTCATCAGTTATGATTTCAGCGGGAGGCTTCATAAAAAAAGATAATATTTGGTATAATAAGAAATATAATGTAAAATTTGTTAATAATATAAATCCTAGTATATTCGAGACATATATAGTAGAACAGTATAGTACAGAAATAGAAGGTGAAGTAGTAGATATTGGAGCTAACATCGGTGATTCCGCAATATATTTTGCTTTAAAAGGAGCTTCTCACGTCTACGCTTTTGAACCTTTACCTTCAGTTTATGAAGTTGCATTAGAGAATATAAAACTTAATGGCTTAGAAAATAAAATTACTTTAATTAATGCTGCAGTAGGCTCTAAGGAAGGTAAGGTTAAAGTTCCGTCAAATATTAATGCTGAAGAGTCTGGAGGATTTTATATTAAAAATCAAGGAGACGTTGAAGTTCCAAGATTTTCCTTAAATAGAATTATGGCTATGACCAGAAATCCTTATCTTCTAAAAATGGATTGTGAAGGATGTGAGGCAGATGTAATCTTTTCATCAGAGTTAGACTTTAATAAAATATTCGTTGAATCCCATCAAGGAATAACAAAAATACCTCATAAGAAGCTAATAAAAAGACTAGAAGAACAGAGATATAAATGCCAAGAAAGAATGAAAATAGACGATAATACTAAGTTGTTTTATTGCATAAAGCTAAATTAATTTTCATACATTATAAAATATTTGATATAAACAAAGGACAGCATGCATACGAATTAGTTGGATTTTTATTTAACCTCAATATAGTAGTAATAGCCCATTAAATCTAGCTAAGAAAAGCTTTAATATTTTCCTTTTAAAGAACTAAACTGAATGAACCCTATAAAGAATGCGTTGAAGAGTCTTAGTGTAACTACTACCAACGTCATAGTTGCTTTAATCTTCTTCATCATTACAGCTAAGATTACTAACCCAGAATTCTTCGGAAAAGTCGCAATAATTCAACTCCTCGAAGTAGTAACTTCTACCTTCTTTTACTTTATTCCCGGACAAATAATAACGAGAGAGATCTCTTACCTTTACGCAAGGAAAGAGATAAGCGAGAGCATAATAGGTAAGTTTCTTTCTTTCCCTTTCCTCGTCTTACCGCTTTTTCTTATTTTCCTCCTTTTCCCTAATTACGTTAAGTTAGCAATACCTTACCTTTTCCTTTACTTGCTTAATGGTGTTATGAACTCTATAATGGTTGGAATGGACATGTTCACTGAGACAGCGATAACAGGAAATCTCTTCCTAATAATAAGGTGGGGAATCTCAATAATTGCCGTCCTCTCTCACAACATTTACCTTTTCATTGAAGTATGGACTTTGGGAGGAATTATCTCAGTCTTCATGAACTACGCTTTTCTCAGTAGGAAAGTGGGGTTAATATTACCTTCTTTTGACTTTGCTTTTCTCTTTAAGCACTTCAAGGAAGGCTTACCTCTTTATCTATCTTCTTCAGCAACTTTCCTCTC
>JAPYVG010000164.1 GCA_028277025.1 Sulfolobaceae archaeon | reverse complement strand
ACTGGGGTCAGGTAAAAATAGAGGAATTAGAAATCCCTAACCAAAGAAACATCGGAAAGAGAGGTAGTAAAAACTATATACTTATCACTTACCTTTAAGAAAAGATTGATTGTCATTATCCGTGACCTTAAGGAATATTGTACCTTGGAAATTTAGAGCATACTTTTCGTAACGGAGAATACTGAACTATAATGGTATATCTTTACCGTGAATTTAAAGTCAATTTAAATGTGAAAGTGATGAAAGGATTAACACGTGATAAGGACTTGAATCTCAAATAACATATTTATATGAGATGTAAAACTATAATTATTGATGAAAATTTTAGAGAGTGGGCATGGTGTCATACTCAAATGTTCCTTCTGAGGAGGAAATATCATTATATCAAGACATAGTTAGAAAAGAGGTTGATAAGTTTCGAAATAATAAAAAGGACTTTTCATTAGCTATGCTAACCCTCAATGAACTCCAGCAGTTAGCTGGAAGATATAATAACGGTAACCAGCTGTTAAACCAGTTGATTCAGAAGGGCATGATAATCAAGATCTGTGATAAATACAGGTCAGCTCATATGGACTTATTAGCAAAAGTGGTTCACGCTAGACCTTACATCAATTCCCCACCCGTAGCCCTAGAGTACGATGTACAATTAGAAGAAGAATACTATCCAGACTTTGGTGCTGTAAGTTTTACCTCTATCCTTGGCGATGTACAAAATAAGTTACGTTTAGACAACTTACCTAATCAGGATATATCATTAATAACCAACATTCTTCAAAATGTAATGACCAGAAGTATTAAAGGTAAGGGGTTTTCAAGTTATCAAGCTTACGTTATAAAACAGATTCTAGATCAGTATAACCATTATATACCGGTGGTAGCACCTACGGCTACTGGAAAAACCATCACTTTTACTTTACCAGCCATGGTTTACGTTCTTGAGGCTGTAATTAAGAATGAAGATCCAATAAACGTAGTCTTTATATATCCTCGTAAAGCTCTTGCTAAAGATCAAGTGGAGAGGTTATTAGACTTAATATATGAGATAAACCAAGAACTAATAAATAATAAGTTAAACAAAAGAGTTACATTAGCACTTGAAGACGGTGACACACCTAAAAGGAAGGAAATAAAAGACGGAGAAGAATACAGAGGGCTGAACTGCCCTAAATGTGGAAATAAGTTAATTTACACGAAAGCCGGCGTTAAATGCAGCTCATGCAAAAGAGACTATAGTTTCTTACTAGCTACCAGGGAAGATATAGAAGTTAATCTACCAAATGTATTAGTAACAAATTTGTGGACACTTTATCGAAGAATGCTAAACAAAGACAGAGCTTCTAGTTTTAAGAATGTTAAATATATCGTTTTAGACGAAGTTCATGCTTACGATAATATATTAACACAACATTTAAGATACATTCTAAGACTTCTTAATTCATTAAAAGCCTTGAGTAAGTCTCCCCCAATTGAAAAGATTGTCTTTTCCTCAGCTACAATACCGAACCATTTAGAGTTTCTCTCCAGTATTGTCTGTTGTGAGTCAAATCAATGTATTTCTAAGATACCCACATTTAAGGATTTCTATTCCACAAATTCTCAAACTCAAATAGGGAATAAAAAGAGATTAATCCTTTATTTACTTTTATTTCCTAATATAGGTAAAGGCATAGATACCGTGACAGAGTACGCAGCAGAAGTTTCCTTATCCTGGCTGAAGGACAAGGGCTTTAAGGGTATTGTTTTTGCTGATAGTGTTGCGGGAGTTACCAAACTTTTTAAGTACTTCTATAACACAATATTAGGGACGAGAAAAGGCAGGGAAATTAGAGACCATATATGTTACACAAATCCTAATGACTTGTGTTACAAGGATGAGTATTATTGGGATTATTTACAGAATTATAAATATGTGTGCACCGACGACAATAAACTAGACAAGTTTGCTGGAGACCTGAAAAGTAGTATAGAGCTACACAATGCTCTTTTGCCTCCTAAAAACAGATGGGAAATAGAAAAGAAGTTTAAGAGTAGCACCTCTCCTTTACAGTTACTGTTCTCCACCTCTACACTAGAATTAGGTATCGACATAGGGGATATTGCACTAGTAATACAGCACAAGCTTCCCATTTCACGGGAAAGTTTTATCCAAAGGATAGGAAGAGCTGGTAGAAGTGAGAGGACTTACAGAATAGCAACTGGCATAATAACTCTGCAAACTTCTCCATTTGTAACACTTTACATATACAATCAAGACCTTATGCAAAATCTGATATCTCTCGGTAAAGGAGTATCATCACAATATGGTATGACCACCAACCCCAACATCATATTACAGTACATGTTTTCTTATCTCTTGCTAGAAAAAGCCCTAAATGGAATCAATACGTGTGTGGGTGAAAATCCAAAAAAAGATGAGTGTGAAGAGTTAGGAAAGAATTTAGTAAACGAACTAAGAGAAAAGTTAAAAGACCTAAAATTCGTAATGAAACTGTCTACGGACTTGTGCATAGACCCTAGCCAAATCTCTGAAGCGTTAGGCATACTAAATTCACTAAATTATGAAACTTATCCTAATGATAATAAATGCGAGGACGTTAAGTCAATCGTGGAAGAAATTAGAGAAAATCTTATCAAGGGACTTGGTGAAGCTGAATCGATCCTTGAGGATGATGACGGTTTTAATGAATTAGCTGAAAAAATACTCGATGACGAGAGACTTCGTGAGTTCAAGTTGAATAAAGATTACCTAAAAGAATTTTTATACAATGTAGGGGGGTACTTGAACAAGATCTTTGACGAACTAGATAATGGTCACGGTTATGGGACTGTTATAAGTCAGTTGCTGAATAAGCTTGAGCAAGATATCGAGAAAATTAAGAAAAACGTTGGTGAATTAGAAGAATTAAATCAACAGATAAAACAACCGCAGAATAGAGGGACGAAGGACTTTGCAGAAACGAGATTGAAATTGGATATAAAAAAGTTCTCACAAAAACTGGAAGATCTAATTAGGGACCTTAAAGCAATTGTAGAGTACTCAGATTGTCTAAAGGAAAACTTAGAGCACGCTAAGGAAAATAACAAAGTAGAATGTCTTTTATCACTTCAAAAGAAAAATGATATTAGTGATAATGATACTCAGATTGATATATTCAAAATTTTAAAGGAACTCTTTAACAATAATATATTCATAGATTTGATGATGACACCACCAGCACCTGTAATTAATGTGGATTTAGATACTGAGGAGGGTGATTATAGCGATGAGTAAAAGCAATACTACACAAAGAAATGGGATACAAGCATTATACTCCTTCACACCTTTTACGGTATTGTTTTCTAGAAGTAAAGAAGATTACGGTATGATCCTAGTACCTTCACTTTTTTATTCAACCGCAGTAATAGACGGAAAATCTTCTAAGTATAGGAGGCAATTTACTAATAATGACTGGTATCACGGATATTACAACAAGTTCATATATTATAATGATTCGGGTGATACTAAAAAATTAAAGACAGTGGTTCACCCCTATTTAATCAAACCTAAAATATTTTCACGTAATACACCCTTCGAAATAGAGTATACACATAACGACTTATCGAAAAAAAGAAAGTTTATAGTGAACTGGGATTATACTAAGCCATTCCCTAAACTCATGAAATTTAGTTATGAATCTTTGACACAAGGCTATAATTGTCGATTTGGTTTCATATTGATAACCGATGACAAGAACTGTCCTCTTGCTAATGAGTGTAAGTTATTCCAACCAAAAAGTAGCACCAAAAAAAGTAGCACCAAAACATGTAAACACTATAATGGGCCTAATTCTTACGAGAGATTATATAAAGTGATGCCACATATAGTGAGAACAGTAAGAGAGGATCCCTTCAGTGATA
>JAPYVG010000049.1 GCA_028277025.1 Sulfolobaceae archaeon | reverse complement strand
AATACGCTGCAATACCGTTTGATGAAGGAGTGACAATTGGGGTACCGTCTATATCTGGGGAGGTATCAATGTCCGGTATCTGTATCATGTAGTCATGATTAGGGAAAAACTCTAGTATATAGTAATTGGGCGATACGTTATTTGGGATCATAATACCTACAAAAGCGTCATACTGACTATTCACGGTAAGTGTAACGTTACCAGGGTGAGAAAGAAATCCAAGAAATCCGATTTGCTTACTAACAAGGAGAGTAAAGTTAAGGCCTTGATATTTAATGAAGCTTGGTATTTGAACTAAACTCAGCCCTTCAAATAAAGTTGTAATCAAAATCTCTGTATAGAACGAGTATATTGTATCATTATACGTAACTACGAGGTCGTTATACACATAAGGTAGGCTAAATGTTAACCTTGAATAAGTTCCTATTAACGTGGTAGCGTTATATGATTCGGGGCTTATCTCAGCACTGACTATAGCTCTTCCGTCATCTAAGTCTATGAAAACATTGTTACCTTGAATAGCGATCGACTTAACTAAAGGTAATGGAGAAACCACAGTTGACGTACTGTGGGGGCCAACACACCCCCCGGATATTTGCTGGTATACCCATTGGTTTATAATTGTTATTAGACTACCGTTTGAGGTGTAAAAGACATATACGTATGTTCTGTTATTAAAGTATACGGCTGAGGCAGTAAAATCGGGGGAGATGGCGACAGCAGTTATATTTCCATTAAACCTTTCCCTCCACATTACGACGAAACTGGAGTTAGGGTAAAAGTACTTCACTACCAGTAATTCTGAAGTATTAGTACCTAAAGCTATGTAATCAAATGGCCCTGCATAATAGACTTGCATTGCCGTTACGTAGTCTATCCGTAGTGAGGCTATTTTAAGGTGTGTGACCGTATGTGCCCTAAAAGTTGGCTCTTGAATCTCGTATAAGGTTATATTAGAGAAGGGTACTATAAAGTAACCATGTTGCGGGAGGACAATAACGTTTTTATCCAAAGGCTTTACGTAGTAATAGTAAACGCCTTGGGGAAGGTTTAGTGCCGTTGAGGAGTTAATAACTCCTTTTAGCACTAAAGACTGAGTATTAACATTATAAATAGTTAAGAGTACTGGTGAATCACCTCCTTTTAATGAAATACTTAAGTCGGGGTTGTGGGTTATTACAGAACCACCGTTAGATACTGTTACTACGAGAAAGGATAAGAAGAGTAGTACTAGGAAATAAAGTGAGCTAATCTTCTTATAATTATGGTAGTGAGTACTAATAATCTCACACCGTTTTAAAATAATATCCGCTTTTTTAAAAACTTTGCTTCTCTGAAATTAACCTCTCTTCCTAGCGTATAAGTAAGCGCCTATTATTGAGGCGTAACCGGCAACAATCAATATGATCGTCTCGTAGTTGATAGGCAAGGAAACAGCTTTGGAAGGTGCCGGTGCTATGATCTGAGTATTTATAGACGTCTGATTTGTTGTCAATAATGCAGTAGTTATTGCAGAGGTTACGGGTTTTTTAACAGTCGTATTAAACACAACACTTAATATCGCTCCATAAAGATCCTCTTCCTGAGAGTAATTTGAATATTTGAAGAAGTACTCCCCGTTAGGTAAGATTAAAGTATAGTTACCCGACGTAAGGGTGATACTAATTACTCCAGAGATTATTAGATTTGTTGTGTTAGTCTGACCGTAGATCTTTACATTAACTATACTACCGTCGGTCAAAGAATATACATTACCATTATAATAATAATAACCTGACAACGAGTACGTGGTGTTTACATAATATGAAAGTGCAGTAAATGACTGAGAATTACTTATGTTTACTACATATAAACACGTGAGGCCTCCAACTGTCTTATTCTCTGGGAAGGCTAATAGGGAATTCCCAACTAGTAAAGGCTGTTCATATATATTGACTGACCCGCTAAGTGGAACTGGTTCAATTTTACCATTACTAATTACTACAGCATATGACTGACTTTCGATAACTGCTAGACTGCTCAAGTAGTAGGTCTCGGAATTGTTGATATTCTTATTAATATTCATAATGAAAGTGTTAAAATCGCCGTAAAGTATACAATAACCAGAAACATTATAGCCCGCTGTAATTGGGAAGTCAAAATAATGTAGCAGTGTCGTCCAGTTATATACACATGACTTATTTGACCCAGATATTATTATTAGCTTACCTAAATAAATCATTTCCTTCACGTCAATCCCAACTTTGATTAAAGTGTTTATTTCCTCTCCTCCACTGTAGAGTTCAATCCCACCTATCCCACCATGACTTGTAAAACTCAGTTTTACGACTTGATGGGAAGTTGAGTTATAAACTATGATACTATTATTATAATAATAAGGAAACTGTAGAATGCCATCAAGAGTTAGGTTCTTAACCCCAGTCAGAGTTGATGTATCATTATTAAGGTCATAGAGTGTAACATTTACGTTTATGTAAAACGATCTCACACTATCCTTGAACTTTATGTACCCTCCCGATGGTGTAAAAAGTAGGAATGAGTTACTATTGTTCTTTACTTCAATAGTGGTAATGTTTACAGGTGTAGGGGTCATTTCATAACCGCTTACAAATGTTACGCTGGAATCATCACCCAGCTTATAACTCTTGTTGAGAATTCCCGATTTCGAGAAAAATAATTGTATTAGCTCATTCTGTGCTGTTACATAGACCATACTGGAATTGGAGACAGTGTAAATTTTTACATCGTCATTAGATGGTAAGCTTATATTGTAAGTTTGGTTAGTGATCAAGTTTTTTATAATAAGTGTCTTGTTTTCTATCTCAAAGTTGTATATATAATATTGAAATTGGATTAAATTGTAAATACCAACTTTAGGGGGCGGTGCATGGATATTTACGGGGTAGAACGTAATATATGAAAGAGTTGATAAGGATGGGAAAAGAATTAAAGATAAAAACGTAAGAATAAGAAAATTTTTACCTTTTATCAATAATACCACCGTTACTGTACGAAGTTTAAGGTCTCTAGGACGTTGGATACGCTAAATGCTGTGTTACCCGTGCCTCCCAACACTATTATTACAACTACTTGGTTACCTCCTTGAGCTATTAAGAGCTCGCCTTTTGTGGTAGAGTAGACTGAATATGTATAAGTTATTCCCGTGTGAGCCGGGTAGGTACCTGTTTGAATATGTGTGAGTCCGTTAGAGGCTAGCTGTGCTGTTGCCTCAGAATACATTTGCCCTGCAGTTTTAGAAGAGCTCGCATAAATATCTATTATTTGTAATTCGACATTTGAGTACGTCGGGCTTGTAAGCGTGTTTATTACTACTTCTTGATAACCGTTAAATATCGTAACGGTCGTAGAACCGAAGAACTCAGGCAAATATGTGTAAGAGCCTATTGGGTTTGAAGCCGCACTTCCAACACCAGAAATAGTGTATAAGTTGTTATTATACGTTATAACAGATATCGCAGGATTATTCCACTGCCCTCCGAATATTGCAGCAGCTTCACCAGAACTCAGAAGTACGGTGGGCGGAGGTGATGAGGAACCAGAATTGAACATTGGTAGTACAAAGAAGACAACTGCAACTACTACTATAGCAGCTACAATTCCTATGGCCGCAAATTTAAGATAACTTTTCTGCTTAGCCCTACCAGTAGTAGGAGATGATACGGGGGAGGTCTTAGTACTGGACGTTGATGGTTGTGAAGGCGTTGGTATAGGAGTGGTTGATGATGGCGATGGTGGTGGGGGTGGAGGAGAGGACGTTTTAGCACTAGTTGTTGATGATGGTGGTGGAGGAGGGGGTGGAGGAGGTGGAGGAGAGGACGTTTTAGCACTAGTTGTTGATGATGGTGGTGGGGGTGGAGGAGGTGTGGTTGTAGATGATGGCGATGGTGGTGGGGGTGGTGGTGGGGGTGGAGAGGCCTTTGGTTGTTGAGTAGGAGGTTGCTGACTTTGTTGGGGTTTAGGAACTCTAGGTACAACAGTCTGTTCAAATCCTACTAACGCATATCCGCATTTGGCACAGAATTCTGCAGTATCTGAGTTTTCATAGCCACATCTTGGACACTTCTTTGTCATGTCAAAATATTTTTTGAGCAAACTATATTTAAATCTTTATAATTCAAGCATCAAGTGTGTACATTCATTGGGTTTTTGGGAAAGCTGTATCAATAGGTCTAATTGTTCCTTCAGATTAATCTTTAAGAGAATACTATGAGTCACGTCTTTTTAAAGCTAAAATATGTTTATAAAGTGGAAAATATATTTAGGTAATTTCAGTGCAGTGAATAAAATCATAAAATAAAACAAGGAGAAACAAGGATTATATATATTTAGGAGTTGAGTTAAAATATATTATAATTGCCAAGGCCAAACCTAGGATCTATTAATTCTAGTGCGATTAAACTTTCTGTGATTAATTCTTAAGAGATTCATTAATCGCTCATCTAATTTGATTCCAAATCATTCCGTACGTTTTAGTAAATTATTTGGAGTAAAAGAAGAAGAATGTTACGGGAGCCTTAACCCTCTCCTCACTGATCATTTTCTTAAACGGCTTCCCTGACGGAGGGATTATTATATAATAAGGTAGGTTAGTAACGTTGAAGAGTATCTCCCTCTCGTCTCTAGTTATAAACCTAAACTTCAAGACCGGGTTATTGAATTGAATCGCTGTTATGGTATAGAGTTCTGATATGGGTAAGGGAGAAACTTGTCTAACCATGAACTTTCCGTCCTCTATTACGGGTATTGGTTCCGCCATATGACTTTTCCAGATGATATAAATGTTATCCCTCTCTTCTCTCAGTCTGTCAAAAATTACGCTCTTAACACTTATTCTCGGCTCCTCCTCGTCGTAAACTTCAACTAGTGTGTGTATTGCTCTAAAGTTTTTGTCTAGACTTAGCACTCTACCTATAGACTTTAACACCCCTAACTCTACGAGCAATTTCACTATTCTTTTGTCCTCCTTTATTTCATTTATAGTTCTGTTAGTCCTAAAGTATTCAATAACCCTCAGAACTTTCTCTTTAGATATCATTATATTATAACTCTCCATTTATCTAGATTTAAAATTTACATTTGAGCATATTCCTAGTGTGTATTTCAGAGTTTACCTAAAAGCCTATATTATTCCATGACGCCCATGACACTAAATCGTGAAGTTTAAACGTATTCACGCCGAGTGAGTGGAAGACACGCGTGCGGGTTTCCTCTTATCCGTCGCTAGTGTGGGGAATTAAAAGTGTGAGCGGTAAATACCCTTGTGAAAGCCCAAGGGCTGAGGATTGAACACTAATTCTTGAAAATTTAATGAAGCCCAAACACTTTAATTGAGAGCGTCTCCCTCATCATGGTCACTCTTTTATTGATACGGTAACTTTATGTATTTACCTATAGTATCCCTCACCTCTTTGGCTGTAGGTCTTGAGTAGAGTTTAGGATTTATCATCTTGAGTACTAACTCCCTTATTTCTGGTTCTAAAATGTTAAGTACTGAGGGATTCCAGTTAGCTAAGAGTGAGGAGGAATAGGAAAGTAACTGAAGTGCGTAATTTTTATCATTTCTTATACTCCTTATCGCGCTTACTATATACTGTAAGTCCGGCCTTTGAATTTGTGTGTCGAGGATTTTTAGGAAAGTTAAACCCAGAGAGAATATGTCCATCAAAGGCCTGGCCCCCCTACCCTCCAACATGTACTGTATTTGATCTGGCGGGGAATATTCTGGCGAGAGTTGGACTATTTCACCTCTTGTCCTAGCGGCAGAACCTAAATCACCTAGTTTTATGACCAAATACTGGGTTAAGTCTGCGTAAAGTCCTTCGGGCGTATTGTAAGGCTTTATAAGTAATACATTGCTGGGCTTCACGTCTAAGTGTACATAACCTTTGCTATGAACCACGTTTAAGGCGTCGGCTATGTAATAAAGTGTGTAATATGCAATGTACTTCCAATACCTTGAGCTGGTGAATGAGGGATTGTCTATATACTTCTTTAAGTCCCCTCCTCTCATGAATTCTGTGACTATGTAAGGTGGGTAGAGGTAATAAGTCTGAGGGTCGTTTAGATAGTCTAATATGTTCATGTCAACATGGATGGCATAGATTCTAACGATCCTGGGATCGGAGGACATGGAGACTATTGCCGACGCCTCACTTAATAAGCTATTAAGATATGCATCTAAGTTCTCGTACTCGGCCTTAGGTATTTTAATTACGTATTCCTTACCCTTACTCTCAGCCTTAAATACGTAAGCTATCCCACCTTCGCCTACATAGTCTATTAACCTATACATTCCTATAATCCTACCCAGTAGAGAACTTGCTACAGTGTCCTTCGGTACATTTACTTGCTGGTTTGAGGGGAGAATTACTGCATCTTCGTTCCTCACTTGTTCTAGGTAATATTTTATAGGACTATCCCTATGGTCTTGGAAGAACTTAAATAATGAATTACCGCTAATCTCGTCAACCTCACTATCGCTTATAGGCACTAAATAAGCCGAAGTTTCGCTCACGAGGTAGATTGAGTTTATTTTCATCATGACAAAGGTAGAATTACTTATGTCAAAAGGGAATTGAATATATATATAATCACCTTGGGCAAAGCCAGTTACCTCAAACTTCTTTATGGTACTCACGACGTTAAAATTGTTATTTAGGAAGACGGCAATACCTACCATGATATTGAGCCTAGAATTAGGTGTTAAGTAATTCCTTAGCATATTGTACATGGACTTAGAGTAAGCATAATTGCCGCTAATTGGAAGTGCAAGTCTCACAATATAAACTAAAGACAATCAGAATAAAAATTATTTATTTCTTTTCATGAGCCAAACCGTGACGAGAAACGCGATTATCAGCGGTATTAAAAGCATAAGCCCCAAAGGTGGTTTACTTTGAGCTTCCGGTGTCACGATAGCTTGCTGTTGCAGTTGGTTATTTATCACTAATGGTGAAGTAACTAATATTGACTCGTTAATTATTGTACCGCCAAAATATACTGGTATCCACGCATAAGTATCGTTTTTTACGTAAAAGACTAAAGTACTATTAGGAAGTATATCCACGACTTCATCATAAACCGTGTAATTAAGGTAGTACTCTCCGGGGTGAGTGACTACAACCTTACTGAAAACATAACTTATATTCTCTTTCGTTATGTTGTGTAATTCTAAAACTTTCCCGGACGGGTACCAAAGTTCAAGGGTTTGATTCAGATAGTGAACCTCTATTAAGAAGTACAGTTCATAATATCCATTTAGCGATACTATCTTTGGGGAGTTGATAACCACCGTTATAGGCCTCTCGGCTACAAACATTACCGAACCATTATAAGAGATATTGTTATTAAACGTAATGACGCTCCCTTCTTTATAAAACTCGCTCACCGAATAATTACCCAACATTAAAACTATTCTGTAATACACGGTAATGTTTACACTGAGCTTGAGTGGGGAGAACACTTTAAGTTTGTACGCTGATGCGTTAATTAAAACTATCGTAGTTTCGTTTTCTAATTCTTTAGGTATAGAAATACAGTAGCCTTCTGTGTAAAAGCCTGATTTAGGCAATGAACTAATATACGTGTTGTAAGTTATGTTAACGTAATAAAACAGCCTCGTAATTAGGTTTATTTTCTCACCGTAAACTACTAGGCTTTGGTTAAGGAACTCTATTAGAGTCCCGTTATTAAGGCTCACATTCTGTTCAGGGATTATAATTTTCGCCCCGTAAGGGAGATACAGTTGACTTACATTATTGTAAATAGTACCGTTGTAAATTACAGTGAGGTTAAACGGGAGTTTTAATAAGAGTTCTAGCTGGTAAACCCCCCTGTAGACACCAGGAGAGGTTATGTTTATAATATTGCTATTTATCACCTTACCATTATAAACCGCCCATAAGAATTCAAGCCTCGATGAGTTCTGGTAATAATAATATTCGGGGAACTGAACTACCGTTGTGCCACGTAAGGGTATGTAAAATGTATAATACCCATTAACAATAGTATTATTAAAATATGCTTTACCGTTAACGTATATCAGTGGAGCCTTGGACTCAACCACTGCATAAGGAGTTATTTTTACATCTTCAAACTCCTTCTCATATATAATTTCATTACCAGCCTTGAGGACCACCGTTATATTATACATACCGTAAGGTAGTGAGATTCTATCTGAAGTTAGAGGAAAAGTCTTCCCGTTTACCTCGTAAAACCACTCACCGTATTCGGGAACTAAGTTAAATTGTAAAATTGAAGAGTTAATAACAGTGAGGTTTGCTGATGTATTCCATAACTGACCGTCAAAACTATAGCCGGCTATTTGCGCCACATAACCGTTCGACGAATAGTACTCAAATATCCCATGAGTATTTGAGACGGATTCACCAGTTATAGAGGAGTAAGACACTGCTGAGGGGACTTCATAGTAGTTTCCATCATATAAATATAATAACATCATTTCCGAACTCCAGTTATATACATATAACGTAGAACCGCTCCCTCCACCTCCTATCACAAATTCGGCGTCACTATTCGACGGGTAAGTGTTAATTTTACTTCCCACGACAAAGAAGACCTTGCTTGAGGGGTTAAGTATCTTAACTGTATCGTAGTTATATGACGTCGAAAAGTTCCCCTTACCTAGTATAGCACTGAAAGTTAACTTAATGTACTGCCCCTCTAAGCTCACATTGGATATTAGCGTAACATTAAAGGGTGGGGTTAAGGTTATGTTATCGGGAAAGATGTAAAAATAAAAGCAGATTGACTGATTTGGTGCTTTACTCACTTCTCCGTTCCCGATAATCAAGGAGGGCATTATGCTATACGGGTAGGTAAGATTCCATATATTATCCACAAAGTTAAGAGTGTAAGTCCCGTTTCCGTTAGCTATTAAAACTAAAACATTCTGCACAAAATAGTAATAGATACCGTTAGTTAGGACTGTGTTAAGCTGTACGGATGCTACATTATAATTTATTGGTTCCCCCGAGTAAAAAGACCCACCGTAGAAGATGAAATACCCCTTATATGACGTTGTGGTATAAGTATAAGATGCACCTTGTCCCGTAGAACCTACGTCGTTTATACCTATAGAACTCGCGTAGGAGTGGATAATTAGGGCAATACAAGAGAATATGGCCAAAATTATTGTGAACCTTACAACTAATGAAAGCATAACTCCGTATAGTATATATATCCTAAACATTATAAATCTCTTCGAACTTATCCAGTAAGGCTTAGAAGTTCCAATTTTATAGGCTACAAAAATTTTTTACAACTTTCTATCAGAATAGAAAGAAATACTTATAAACTCACTCAATATACATCATAATCAATGGGTAATAAGTGCCCTAAATGCGGGTATGAAAATCCTAGTAATGCTACTACATGCCTTAATTGCGCCTATCCTCTAACTTATTCGCCTACTTTAGCCTATTTGAAAGCGGCTCTCATGACCTTGGCCGGCGCGTTAATTATATCTAGTATCATATTCTTAAAGAACCTAGAAATTTCTTTACTTGTAGCGGTATTGGGCATATTGATTGGCAATGTCCTTTACACAGTGCCTTTAAGGAGGACGTCGAGCACTGCATTATTAATGATAAACTCTACGGTAGCCGGAATTTCTATTATACCGACAGTTATTTTAGAGTATTGGTACTTTTATAACGTTTCTCTAGAACTTTTTAAGCTGGCTTACGTTGTAGCTGTGTTCATTGCAGTTTACATAATAATGAGTGTCTTTGCAAACGAGCGGATTTTAAAGTATAAGGGGATAATGAATAATGAACTTACAATAATCCTTTATATAGTTCTAGCCTTAGCCTTCCTTAGCATAATACTTTTCATCTACCCCAAAGGTTTTCTCATGAGCCTAATAGCTATAGGCGTGGTTTATCTTATCTTACCCTTTAGACTGTAAAATTTATAAATTCAAAAAGTTTCTTTTTCATAAATGAATCCCAAATTAATTAAGTACTATGTAGCGATAATTTATGCAGTATCTGCAGTAATAGGATTCGTTATAGCATATGCCCTTCTACCAGCCCAAACACAACTGATGGCAATAAGTTCTCCGCAACCACCACAACCACCAGCTCCTCTACCCCAGGCTATAGAATTGCAAAACCTCACTTCCAAATATTTTGGAGGTAATTGGACCACAATAAATTCTGAAACGGGGCTTTATGTGTTCTCAAACGGTGGCTTTACAGCTTATTTAACGAATTCCTCAACCGCACAATTGTCTAATAACACGGTAAAAAGTTTGACAGGGATAAACTACATTCAAAAAATGATACAAAACATATCTAATGACATATCTAATGCACTGACCCATGCAACTTATAATTTATATAATTTCACTCCAATTGTCTCCCAAGTTTTCTCCCCATTGGAGTCCGCGTTAAACTACCTCCTTCCTAACAATATGAATGTTATTGTCGAGTCTAATGGGAGTGCAGTGTTCATAACCTTATCCTTAAATTGGACGGAAAATAATAGTCCGATACAACCCGTATACAATTTTATAAATTCGTGGAACGGTACGATAAACCAAGCACTACAACTCGCCAACCACTTCCTTAATACGAGCATATCGTTAATTTCTCCTACTGCAAATACTACTATTATAAATGACTCTACTGTAAACAACATAATGTCTACAACATCTCTCAGAGCTTATTATCTTTACATTCCAATTTCTGGGTCAAATGACTTATCCGGAGCCATCTTCGGCATTATATCGCCGCTAGTAAACCAGTTTTTAGATAAAAGTCTTCAATTATATAGTGTCGGGTTTTTATTAGGCATAACACCTAACGGCCTTTCAATTACACTTGTAATTAATTTTACCCCTGCTGTACAAGCCTTAATTAACCTAGTTAATTCTGCTATCGGAATTGTTGATACTATACAAAGTTAATTTCTTTTTT
>JAPYVG010000030.1 GCA_028277025.1 Sulfolobaceae archaeon | reverse complement strand
CCCCAGGTGTATTCATTGCTGTTACAAAGTTAGGTACCCATCCTTGATATGTATAGAATCCTGCAATGTCTCCTGGATTTATATTATTAGCTTCTATTACATAATATGTTTGTCCATTTATTGTTACCTGTTGAACTGGTACCTGACCTTTAATTACATATAAATCCTGTAAAGGTACATATGGTTGATTATTGAATGGATCAGTTTGTCCAACAAATTGATGATTCAATTGAACTATTTGATCATGATTTTGTATTATTGTACCTGCATATTGTCCATCCCATATTACATTTTGTATTGTACTTCCATTATTTAATATTAATTCACCCTCAGGATCTGTATGTCCATCATAATTTATTGTTTGACCATTTGGTACAAATGCTTCATAACCGCTGGGTGAACCAACGTACTGCACAGGCACCCGGTGCATTGTCGGTAGTAGTAAAACCATGGTGGTGGCGACAACGACGACAACAACCACAACGCCAATGACCACGTACTTCAACGTACCCATAACACCACCACACACAAATAAACAAACAAACCCTTATAAGTATTACGGCCCAAACCACGCATACTGAGAGGGATTACCTGCAGGGTTTGACCACGCCAAGCGTCTCTCGGCACCCTAATCATGGTCACTGGTAGGTGCTCAACCACACATCGGTTAACCCAGCCCTAACCAGGACCGCGCTGGTAAGGCAATAACTGCATTAGGATTTATGCATTAACGCTCATCATCTATGCATCAATTCACCGCCCTGACTACAACCTCGATTACACAAGCATAGTAATATGTTAGAGTAGACATATTTTATCCTTTACCAGCTAGCTGAGCGTAGCATTAAAGACTTCTAACGTGAACTATTCTTGAACAAGTTATAAGCTATACCGTAAGGGAGGGAGAGAGCTAATGCCAAACCCGGTATAAGGTTGAGGAAGTACTTTTTCACGCCTTTATAATAATACACGCCGTAACCAACGAGTGGGATGTAAAGGAGGGATAGTGGGTGAAATAGTAGACTGAGTATTGCTAAGATGTAATAACTCCCGTAATACGAATAACCAGTCAAAAAGGTGAAATCTGTTAAGCCGTCAAAAACTAGCATCATGTCGTATTTACTCCTCCACAAGTTCCTCCTAGCTTCCTTTATTGAGGACTTAAAATCTAGCCTTGCGTGAACTCTATTTAAATGTAGACACCTTCCCTCAGCGGGTTCTACTTTATAACCCAGTTTCTTCAACTTAGCGTAGAGCCATACGTCCTCATCCCTCTCATACCTCTCGTCAAAAAAGCCTATTTCCTTCAGCACCTTTAAGTTAACTCCCGCACAACCTAAATTTGGATTGTGCTCACCAACGGACAGTGGTTTATTTACCTCCTCTTCAGAATAGGCGTAATGCATCCACGTTAGTGCAACACCTTCGTTCAGCTTATTTTCCAACTTTTTAGACCAGTCGTATGGGATAACAACGTCGCTGTCCAACATTATCACCCCGTCCTCACTTGCGTAACTCAGCATCTTATTCCTAATTTTAGCCATGTTCACCCTTTTATACCGTTTGTCCTTTACGTAATACAGTTTATTTGACTGAAGTGAGGAAATGAGGGATTGAATGTCATCCCTCTCACTATTATCGTAAATTATAACCCTATCCACAGGTTGTGAAAGTGCTGAGGAAACGCTCCTTTTGACCCATTCTAGCTTATCTCCCGGGCCTATAGGAATAATAATTTCTACCATACCAGTATAATTTAAATTATGGGATTAAAAGTTGCAGTCGTTGCCCACGGTTTAGGGATTACTAGTGCATACAGCGGTGAGGGAAAGATATATCAAACATTTTTCGAAATGCTCTATGAAAGGGGGGTTAGTTACGTTGCCCTAAGTTTCGCTAAGCCGAGGATAAAGATAGAGAATGCAGTATACATATTACCTTTTTCCCTTCCTAAGTTTGATAAATACCAGAGGATCCTAGTCTATTTCTCAGCTAAAAAAGTAAAACCTAAGGTTTACCTTAACGCTTCCGGAGTACCAATACCTTTATCCCATATAGCACCTCACGTTATTTATGCCGGTGCACCCTCAATCGCTAACGTGCCGAGTAAATACACTTCGTCCATCTTTTGGAAACTCTACTTACTCCCCTTCAAAACAATAGTGAGTAAATTTAAGGATGAGGCTAAGAGGGCCGTATTTATTGCTAACTCAAAATATTCCGCAAAAGCAATAAGTGAGGTTTACGGAATTCCCATGCCTAAAGTAGTTTATCCGCCGGTTGATTTCGAGGATTACTCCAAAGCTTTCGGGGATAAGAGTGAAAGGGCTTTCCTAACTATCGCGAGGTTTGAGAGGGGTAAAATGATAGAAAACTCAATAATAGTCTCCGCTAAGAGCGGAGTAAAGGGTTATATCGTAGGTTCGCTCATTGAAAAGGGTTATTACAAACGTCTTGAAAAACTTAAAAAGGAGTTAAACGCAAATGTCGAATTCTACCCCAATTTACCAAAGGAGAAGTTGATTGAGTTAATGAATAAAATCCCAGTTTATTTCCACCCTACAATAGGTGAGCACTTCGGTCTACCCGTTATTGAGGCCATGAGTGCCGGCTTAATCCCGGTAGTACCTAAGGAGAGTGGAGCCTATGAGATAGTACCGGAATTCGCTTATTCGAACATTGATGAAGCTGTAGTGAAGCTAAAGGAGGCGTTAGAATCTAACATGCGGGAGGAAATGAGGAGGAGGGCGTTAAGGTTTAACAGAAAAGCGTTTAAAGAGGAAATCTTTAATGAAATTTCAAAGTTTCTCTAGTTCCTTTATTAACCTTACTATTTCTGCGTGGACAAAGACTTGTGGGAAATTACCCGTAAACTCTTTACCCTCAATGTCCACGTGTTCTCCCACTAAATGTAAGCTTCCAGCGATTCTGTCAACTTCGTTTAAAATCTCTTTAGCCTCCTCAACCCTACCTAATCTTACGTAAACTCTTGCAAGCCAGAGGGTTGTAAGTAAGAACGGATGTTTTGCCTCGCCCATAAAGTCAGTCTTATACCTCTTCACAAAATTACCTATTTTAAGCTCGCTTTCGATCTTTTGGAGAGTGTTCTTAAAAATCGGGTCTTCAACGTTTATAAAGCCGTAAAGGGGGGCTGAGAGTACGGCCGAGTCTATATCTTCGCCCCCCGCATAACGTGTGAGATAACCATCTTTAACACAGTTCTCCATAATCCACCCCCTTAACTTATCCCTACTCTCCTTCCATTCGTCACTTTCTCCTACACTCTCAGCCAATTTTCCAGCCCTATCTAACGCAACCCACATCATTATCTTTGAGTGAGTATAATGCTTAGGTTCCCCTCTGTCCTCCCATATTCCAGAATCCTTTAATAACCAATTCTGTGAAACCCAATCGGCAATATGTTTAACTTTACTAAAAACGTCTCTTATAAATACCTTATCACCCGTCTTTTCGTAATATCTATAGAGAGCTGATAGGAAGAAGCCCTCGACGTCAAGCTGGATTTGTTTGGAAGCGGCGTTACCTATTCTAACCGGTCTTGAGCCCTTATATCCGGACAACCACTTAAGCTTTACTTCAGGCGGGGGTATTGTGCCCTCAATAGTATAAAGGGGATAATAAAATGGTTTTGACGTGAAGTTTATTAATGAGAGGAGAAAGTTGATAACCCTCCTTGCCTCTACTATAAACCCTGCTTCAAGTAACGCTTCTGCCGTAATTGAGGAATCCCTCACCCACGCAAAACGATAATCCCAATTTCGAGATTCACCTATGACTTCAGGCAAAGAAGTTGTTGGGGATGCAATTGTAGCACCGGATGGGGAGTAAATACTCCCCAGTAAAACGTATACTGAGGTTTTGTAAAGATGATCACCCTCAACGTTAAAGTCCTCCCAAAACTTAATCGTGTTCTCAAAAGGCTTCTCAAAGTCCATATTCAGTACCTTACCCCTCTCACTCATGGCGCCATGCTCTACATCTGTTGAGTAATTAGCCACTAGATACCCCTTACCACCGGAAAACTTCCAAGTATACTTATCCAACCTCTTAACCTTTCCTTCCCATTGGTATAAGAAGGCTATACAATCTCTCCCCTTAGAGTTAATGAAGCGGTTTCTCACAATTATAGGCCTATAGAGGGCGTATTTGAAGACCGGTTTAAAAAGTACTTTAAACGGCACATCACTCTCCACTTTCCTAATTATAATTGTCTCTCCTAAAGGTAGTAAATCCGTTATTTTAACCCTTCCTCCGCCCCTAATAATTACATCTGTAGTTAACACTAGGGGGTGCTCGTAATATTGTCTTATTTCCTTTATCTCGCCTTGAGGTATTATAGTGAATTCTCCCCCGTCATCGTCAAGTAATTTTGTGAAGACAGACGGTGAATCGAATTTGGGTACCGGGAACCAGACTATAGAAGTTTTATCTATTAATGCACTTGTTCTTTGATTAGAAATAAACCCCATCATGTGTTAAATGTGGTAGAGTAGAGTTAAATTTTTACTTTCAAATAATATATGTGCATAAATAAAAGTTAATAATATTGGCACCTTTATTACTACATTTTTCATAAAATAAATCAAATCTGGAAGGCTATTGACTCTCAAACAGAGTATCGTATTATCTTTACTTTCAGTATTACTAACCTTTATTACACATTAATTAAGAATAAAGCTCTTTCGAATGAATAACTTTATATATAGAAATAAAGAAATAGACATATGGGAATATTTAAAAAAGAAAAGACATATCCCCATCAAGTAAACCTGCAGACAGTAGTAACTAAATTCGTAGACTACTTAAACGGGGACGGTTGGAAAGTACAACAAAAGGTTGAAGGGGACAAAGCTATAGTTCAAGCACAAAAAGGAGGAATTTTAAGGGACTTAATTGCGGCAGATAGGGCTTTAACCTTTACGTTCGAGAACACACCACAAGGACTGAAAGTAACAGCTGGGATAGGGAAGTGGTTACAAAATATCGCGGTGACCGCAATTGAAGCAATACTCCTTTCGGAACTATTCCTTGCGGTTGACGTACCAGAAATGTTGTGGACAGAACATGTTGAAAGTAAGTTAATGAATAAATTAGACGAGATCGTAAAAAGTAGTGTGTAATATTTTTTACTTTACTTTTTTAATTCCCCTAATAGTACTGCTAGTAGGGTTATAAGAGTCATTAAATTATTAAAAATCCCCGCGTTTAATTATTCTTATGAAGGTTTACTTTCACGAGATATACGTTTCCTCGAGTAAGAGGTTTGAGTTAATTGATATAACTGAAAAAGTTGAGGAAGGAGTAAGAATGAGCGGGATTAAGAACGGGATTTGCTTAGTTTTCGCCCCTCATGCTACTGCAGCAATAGTAGCTAATGAGCACGAGAGGGGATTAATGGAAGACATATTAACAAAAATCAAGGAGTTTGTTGAGCCCGATAGGAGGTGGAACCACAACTTAATTGACGATAACGCCCACGCCCACATAGGTTCTGCAATTATAGGCGCGGATAGAGTTTTCCCCGTTAGGAACGGTGAACTGATTAGAGGGACTTGGCAGAACATATTTTTGGTTGAACTTGACGGCCCGAGAAGGGAGAGGCAAGTTATAGTTGAGGTTCTAGGCGATTGATGGTTTAACGTATAATACCCATGCGGTGAATAATCCGTTTTTTCTTTCCTTATAAGTAGGAAAGAGGGAGAATAGTTCTTCCGCAGTCATATTTCTAGGGTCTAAACCTTTACGACCTTTCTTTATTGATACGAAAGCTAGACCTCCAGGTTTTAAAACCCTTATTATCTCCTTTGCTAATTCATTATGGAGGACAGTACAACATAAAACATCTTTAGAGAGAACGAAATCTACACTGTTAGAAGGAATCGGCGAAAGGTCTCTAGACACGAAAGTTTTCACATTATTAATTTTAAGTTTGTCTAGTTTCTTGTTGAGTACTTCTATTTGTTTCATGTCCGAATCTATTGCATAAACGATACCTTTGTCCCCAACTTTTCTTGATAGAGGTATTGTGTAAAAACCCGGACCGCAACCATGATCCACTACCACCATGCCCTCTTTAACGTATTTTAATATTTCACCTGGATTTTCAAATATCCTTCTAATTGGATTACTCAAAATAAATGGAGGTATACGTCTGTCTTCCTTATTAGTCATTATAAGGTTATTTCGTCAGTTAACTAATAAACTAATCTAAATAACTATTCTGAGAGAAGATTAAAACCATAAGTTTGCTTTCAGGCTAGTCGATTCTAAAAAGAACGTGATTTTTCTCCTTCTTGTATATGCAAGCTTCCTTCTCTCTTTCAAGCTGTTGGCCCTACACTTTCATTATCTAGCGAGGGACTCAGCCCGACGACACGGGGCTCATACTTTTGCAATCATTCTTTGGGCACAAGCTCACATCGGCATGAGAGGTTCACCTCAACTAACAAAAATGTAATGAAAAAGGTTATGTTAACATAAGTATAGGATTAAGTGCATGTAATTATTATTTTGGTTTAGTCTTCATTATCCTTATCCTAAAGCTAGTCTGCCCTTCCCTTTGGACTTCACAAGGATAACCTTTAGACTTACATAGTTCCGGGACTGAAGTCTGTAGCGGTTCGTCATCAGTGATGATTTCCAGCACTTGTCCCTCCTTTAATTGTTCTAACGCCTTCAATATCTCTATTTGGGGTTCCGGGCAAGGTTCTCCTCTTAAGTCCAAAACTTTATCCGCCTTCTTCATGAGATTAACTTGTTTCTATCTCTTTTAACATTAACAACTTTATAAGTGTTTAATTGAATAATAATGGTTAAAATTTAAATAAGTTGAAAAAATGTTTAGACATGAACAAATATTTAACATTGGTCTCAATCCCGTTAGGAAATAATACCCCTTTTCCAATTACTTAACAACGCTGATTACAGCAATAATTGACAAGTAACTCTTTCCTCAGATAAGTGTTAGCTATCATGGGGTTTTATAATATTCTATATTGATATTCGTTCTTATATCTCAAATCAAGCGCCGCACATTTAGGTTTCGTTATCAACCCAGGCTATGTAGATAAGAGTTGCGGTAAATATTTTAATAACGCCTTGCACCTCTCCTTAAATCTATGAAACGCCTTTATGACTTCCTTCCGTTCTTCACTTCTTCAATATCCCTCTCCTCCTTAATAAACTACAATCAGATCGGCTGTAGAATTCATACTCCTAAATACTCTTATTTCCCTTACTTGGCATGGGTTAGAATGATAGTTAAAGAGAAGTGTATTATTATAATCCTAAAGCGGTATAGTCGGAATTATGAAGGGTGGTATTATAGTGATGAAAGGGATAATTATTGGGATACGGACTTATAGTATAGTGTGGAAGTGTTATACTAAAGGAGAATTGGATGAGGAGAAAGAAAAGTTAACGCATGGGGAATGACTATTATGATACTTGTTTTGCCAATTCAAAAAACGCCCTCCAGAAGGGATCCTCCTCAGGGTGCTCAATTTTCTTTTTAGACCCGTCCTTTTTAACCAATACTGTCTCACCTCCGACCACCTCATCGGTTACTTTACCAATTACCTCACTCTCTATTCCGTTCTTCGCTAGCTCTTTCTTAACCTCTTCCCCCTTATCAGTGATTATCATCATCGTCCCCTCACTTATAGAAACCCATGGGTCAATATTTACAAGGTCTGTTACTTCCTTAACTTCCCTCCTCATGAACAGTTTTTCCTCATAAATTGTCAACCTCTTATTAGTAACTCTTGCAATTTCCGTTAGTGCACCAAAAACACCACCCTCAGTTGCGTCATGCATTAAATGAATTCCCACGTTTGATGCAATTAAACCGTCTTTCCAACAACTCATTTGCCAATACAACTCGTAAGCCTCCCTAAATACTTCTTTACTCAATCTCTTTTCAAAATACGAGGGATAAAGGTTGACTAACAATGCCGTAGCCTCTATTGCAGGCCCTTTAGTCATTACCACATCATCCCCGACTTTCACTTTTGAGGGCATTCCCAACTTCTCTTTGTCTCCTATTCCCATCATTACAAATCCTCCAACCATAGGATAGTCGGTTCCCTCATAGACACCTGTATGACCCCCCACTACCATTACCCCAATTTCTTTCATTGCCTCATGTAACCCTATCCAAATCTCCTTAAACTCCTCATCACTTATCTTTGGTGGTAAGTTTAAGTCTATTAAAGCGTAACGTGGTGGAATACCGGAAGTCATAACGTCACTGGCTAAAATGTGAACTGCAAACCAGCTCGCTTTCTTAAACCCGAACTGTGGCACAATGAATACGGGATCACTTTTTACCACTAATACTTTCCCGTTCCCTAGATCAATTGCCCCAGTATCGACACCGTGTTGAGGCCTAACTATTACCTCTTCATGAACCTCCCCTAAATGTGGGTAAATTACCTCTTGGAATATCTTTTCGTCTATTTTACCTAAACGCATGAGTTTTACATTTAAATCCGGCTTATTATCTTTTTAGCTAATTTTTCTGATTTTAATCCCCAATTGCTCAAATGACCATACTAAGTAACACCCTCCCTCCTTCTATCTTGCTGGCCTCGATGAGGTTAAACTCATCATTAGTTAAAGTATTAAGCGCTAGATCGCCTTCTCCCTTCCAAACATCACCCAAGTAAACCACCACTTGACCTAATTCATAATAATGGACGGACCTTTTATGGTTCAAAAGGGGTAATTAATCTTTTCCTTTGAGGTCATCTTCGTTCTTACCGTTTGTCCCTACACTATCATTTCATTTATTTTATCTTCATTCATGATCGAGTGTAGGGACTTAGCCAGTGGGTCATGGGACTCCAACGGCACGGGGCTCACATCTCTGTAATCACTCCCACCCTTTAGCCCACATCGGCGTGAGAGATCATCCCTAAGCAACAAAAATTCGTTATAAACGACGTAAAAGATTTCTATCAACGTGAAAAAGGATTCTGCCCTTTCAGTAGTATTTAGAAAAATATTATAATCGTGATGAGATTCACTACTAACTGAATGTTAATAGAATATCTCTTTGTAAGATGGTATCTGAAGCCCTTCGATTAGGGAGATGTGAGATTTATGAATTTGGAGAAGGTTAAACTCAATGAGAGAAGTAGTCAAGAAAATGCCATGAAAAAACTCCGTACCTTAAGATAGAAAAATATTCTCATTTTCTTTTTCTGTTCATCAAATAACCTAATACTGCTGCGATTACAAGAACTATTCCAGCTATTGGGATGTATGATAATACACCTTGTGTTGTTGTAGACGAATATTGCTGAGCTGACTGAAACGTGGAAGAATAAGATTGAAGAGATGTAGAAGAATAAGGTTGAGAGGACGTGGAAGAATAAGGTTGAGAAGTAGTAGTTGTTACTGGGGGTATGAAAGGTTTAACGTTTAGCACATATTGTCCACTTACGTTATATTCGATTAGGTCTAAATTACCCCCGTTAGTTATTATTACTTGGCCTTGTGGTGTAAACTTAACGGTCAAGTTATGGGTTGCTTCAGCAGTATCTGCTCCGAAATCGTAATATGAAGGGAAAGTGACATACTCGCTCCCCTTTAAGTAATATAGTCCTAGTACTGCGTCTAATGACTCAAAGTTAGTTATTTCACCATTATATCCTCCGCCAAACACTAGCTCAGTGTCATAATAACTTCCTATTACACCGTGTATTCCGGCTGGGGTATATCCCTTTCCATTAACTTCAAAACAAGCCGATGAGACATTAGGGTCTACTATCAAGACCTTATCAAAGGTCATTGTGCTTAATACGGGAGAAGTTCCGTTTTCCAGTACGATCACTGAAAAACTAATTTCCACACCCTTACCCTTTATAACACTCTCATTCATTTCTAGAATTCCTGCAAACGGTAAATTGTAGGAGAGAACTGGAGTATTATTATAATTCCCATAATAATACTGGCCTTGGGAAGAGGGTGCCACATACCCGTTTTTAGAAATTATTGAGGAATTTGTAAGCGTTGCAGTTGGATTCGTTATGTTTAATACATTATCATGATAAGCTACTATCGACTCATTAGTTATAAATATTAAAACATCTTGGGGCCAGTAAATTTGTGTAGAGTTATCATTATTCTTAACCACAAGGACTGAATTTAGCTGTAATGACGCTGAGTACGGGAAAGTTAAGTTTTGACTCTCATTGTAAGCCAAAATAGATGAGATGTTGAAATATCCCGCAACAGAAGAGGTCTTTATAACGTATGGGGTAGTCCCACTAACGCCATAACTCGCTATCCCTACCGGCACTACACCTTGAGGCCTATTTATTTCAAACTGTAAGTACGGATTTACATAGTATGGGTAGTCTCTATAACTTATGGCAACATAGGCCGGGATTGGGTTCGGATTATTTAAGTATATGTAATATAACCCTATTGGTAAGCTTATATTATAACACGGGCCGATATTGCTCAGTGATAACGTATTTGCTGAAGAATTAAACACTACTTGAGATTCGTTATTTAAGACCGTTAAATAAACGCTCTCATTAGACACGTAGAAAATGGACAAGTTTGAAGGGGAGCCTAGCGTTGATGCGTGGACAAATAAACTATAGTTACCGTGAGGCGGAACCTCCACGAAGAGGCAAACGTAAGTTGATGAATTCTGAGGTGTAATAGGTAAAATATCGTAGTAATAGCTTACGTTACTCACTCCATAGGGGGAATAAATTACTAAATAATAAGTACCCGGATTGAGTAATAGACCATCAACTACTGATGTACCGTTTTGATTTACTATATAGCTTACACTTTCACTAGAATTAAATGCTGAGAACTGGGACTGCGTCATAACATATACGGCAACTGTAGCGTTGCTTGAAACTGTATAAACTAATGCCGAAAGTTGGCTGACTTGAATTGGAATATATAAGTAGTAACCTTGGGGTATTACTTCATAGGCTATGGAAATTGAAGAGAGCAATAGTAGCCCGAAAATTGCTAAGGTTAAAATTCTTTTCATAAGGTTAGATGAAAAGGGATTTTAATAAGCTTTACTGAAAGCTTGTCTAACAGCTATTTAGTGTACCGTACTTTAAACTTACTAAGTGGGGAAAACTAGCACTTCTTCTCTTTGATTTTGATCCCAGATTAAGTTACTCCTCCTCATCCCTTAAAAGCTTACAAGAAAGTATTGACTCACTATACTTCATAGCGTGTTGTAATGCCCTTCTTAAAATTTCCTTGACGTCCTCGTCCTTTATACTATAATATGAGAACTTACCTCTTTTCTCTACACTTACAACCCCACAACCCCTTAAGTATGCTAAATGGTGGGAAATTAAGGATTGAGATTTTCCTAAAGCCTTACTGAGTTCTTGCACAGTTGATTCATTATTGTTAAGCAAATGAAGTATTATTCTCAACCTGGTCTTATCTGCGAACGCGTTGAAGAATATTTCTAATTCATTAAGTACGTTTTCCTCGATTTCCACACTCTCCTCTCGTACATATCCCTAATAAATCTATGTATGAATAATTCTTCATATGTTCATATATACATAGGTTTATTAACTTTTATAAGAAATTACACAGCGGGGTGGAAAAAGTGAAATTCAGAATTAAAAAAGAGGAGCTAACCTGTGAGAGTTGTGGCGCCCCATTAAGTGAAGACAACATTTATGTAAGGGTAATAAACGGTGAAAAACACTATTTCTGCTGTTCCCACTGTGCAGATGCTTATGAGGCTAAACTGAAATGAAGGATTTGGTAATTTTAGGCTATGGGGCAGCGGGATTTGCAGCAATAATAGCTGCCAATGAGATAGGCGTTAAACCTACAGTAATAGGGTATGGCCCATTAGGGGGTACTTGCGTTAATGTAGGTTGTGTCCCATCTAAAAGGGTGTTAAGGCTAGGAGAGACTTACAGTCAAGCAAGCAAAATATGTAGTTTCACACCGGATTTCATGTCGGTCTTTGAAGATGAAAAGAGGTTAGTTAAAGAGATGAGAAAGGAGAAATATGAAGACGTACTGGCTAGTTATGACGTTGAACTAATTGAGGGGAAAGCATACTTTATATCCCCTAATGCCGTAAAGGTTAACGGGAAGGTAATTGAGGGAAGGAAGTTCATAATAGCTACTGGTTCCTCCCCTTCAATACCAATTATTAAAGGATTAAAAGAAGCTGGGTTCTGGACTAATGTAGAGGCACTAAACCCAGATAGAAAAATCTCTTCATTAGTAATTATCGGAGGGAGGGCATTAGCATTAGAGTTCGCTCAAATGTATAAAAGGCTTAATGTGGACGTTGTTATTTTGCAGAGAAGTAAGACTTTAATCCCAAACTGGGAACCGGAAATCGCAATTGAAGCGCAAAAAGTTTTAGAAGATGAGGGAATAATAGTTGTAACTAATGTTAAAGTCAAAGAAGTGAGAAAGGGAAGTTATAAAGTGGTAGTAACTGATAAGGGAGAGGTAGAGGTTGACGAGGTGCTACTAGCAACGGGTAGGAAACCAAATGTTGATCTAGGATTGGAAAACGCTGAAGTTGAACTTAACGAAAGGGGAGGGGTTAAGGTTAACGAGGAGTTACAAACTACGAATCCTAACATCTATGCAGCTGGTGATGTAATCGGAGGGCCCATGCTTGAGGCATTAGCCGGTTATGAAGGAACAGTAGCCGTTAAGAACGCTTTACTAGGATTACATAAAAGGATTGACTTTAACGCTGTACCTCAAGTAATATTTACTCAACCCAATATTGCTAGGGTAGGATTAACTGAGCTTGAGAGCGGTGGGGAGAGTAGAGTCGTTAAGATGAGAGATGTTCCGAAGGCTAAAATTCTAGGAGAAACTAGAGGGTTAATAAAAATGGTGGTTGATAAACCAACTAGAAGAATATTGGGTGTCCAAATGCTAGGTGAGAACGCTGGAGAAGTAATTAATGAAGCAGCTTTAGCTATAAGGGCGAAAATGACAGTTGATGATATAATTGATACTATTCACGCATTCCCCACGATGTCTGAAGCTTTGAGGCTCGTGGCACTAGCGTTTTATAAGGATGTAAGTAAATTGAGCTGTTGTATCTAGTAGTTGTCCTATTGTTAAAATATGAAACTTGGGGCTATTTCCTTATCTTTAACTACAAGCCCTATGTCCCCGATACCTTTAAGGTTATAAATGGGGGCAATAACGGAGGGAATTACCATAGGTTGGATATTTATCGATATGACGGCCTTTCTTGCCTCTTTAAATCCCTCCACTAAGTCGTTTAATATTTCTTGAGGAGAAGAATAATTTGTCTTAAATATGCTGTTAAATTTTTTTACGAACTCCTCATTTAGTTCTAGCTTTAGATCCTGATAATCCAAAGTCAATATAATATCAGGGTGCTCATGACCTTCGTGAATAAGTCTTATTATGTCTCCTTCTACCTCTATTCTATGCCCTCTATGTCTAAATCTAAAACCGTCCTCTACTACAAAAATTGGAGTGGTAAGAGAATAGAGAAAGAATTGCGAGCCTAAGCGGAACACCTTATTGCCTACTGTCGCAGTGCGATCCCTAGTATATACTATTATCGGCAAGGGGACGTTACCGTAAATATCAGCTTTAGGAGGATTAAAGATGGGTGTACCTAGGAAGTCACGCGGAGGAAGTTTAGTGTCCATAAGTTTCACACATATATCGCCGAATAATTCCCTAAGGAAATCCTTGAGGTCAAATTCGTGTTCATCCTCTAGGGGTAGTTCATAAATAATGTCGTTCAAAACGTACTGCCTAAACGCTGTAAGTCTGACACCATTCCCTTCCTTACGGTCAGATATGATTTTTCTCAGGTTGTTGTTGACCTTTTCGAATCTCTTCTCGTCAAGGTAAGTAATGTAATATTGTTCGTGGTTAATTCCGAGTAGTTTAAGGAAATATGCGTCCCTTATAATTAACGCTATATCGAGTAGATAATACTTCTTCTCTAAAGATTCGCCAAAAGAAGAGTAAATATCTTTAGCTAACTCTCTAAATCGCTCCGCTATTTCCCTTACCTTATCAACTTTTACATAATTAAACGACTTCAGTGAGGCTTCTATTACTTTATCAAGGCTCACGTTAACAGTAGAGGAACCTAATAGGGGTAATAGACGCACATATATCATTCCCATTAAAATTCTAATTAGGACCTCTGGATACGAATACCTTTCCAATCCTCTCATTTTCCCCAAATCGCTCAAAAAGGTCTGTATAATTTTCTTTCTCTTTTTAGCTTTTTTGACATACATGATGTATTTTATTAACCCCTCAAGATTATGGAAATAAGTAATTCTTCCGACTGAATTCTTTATCCTCATTGGGATAAAATATGTTACGTTTAACGGGTAAAGACCCTTAGATTGTATAGAATGGATTGCTTTATTAAAAATGTCTATCGTACTTAGTCCTTTTTCTCTCATATATTCAGTAAGATATTCTACCCCCAATCTACTCAAGAACATTTTTTGAACGTTCCTTATCTTGTCCACGTGATATTCCCTATAATTGCAGAATAAGTCTAAGGCTTTCTCCTTGTTCCCCTCATTTACGGCATCTAACAGTTCTTGTAAATAACTTTTAGTAACTATGGGAGACACTATAAGGGTTACGTCCCCTTGTCTTACTACAGTTACATCACTAACTTTATAATATCCAACGTCTGAGACAAGGAACTCTCTCTTTATAATATCAATGTAGTCCTCAATACTTCCTCCTTTAGGAACCAAAAACATGTTTATGAACAAGCTTTCCCTTCCCTCAACATACTCGCCCTGCAAACCTACAATATATAACGGTCTTACTTTTTCCTCATAACCTTTGACAATTTCCGGGAAAATCCTTTCTGCTATCTTAGTATCAACGTTTATACATTCCTCAGTTCCCTCAAATATAATATATTCGTCCGGATTTCTAGGTTTATACTCCTCTACTATCTTATCAAAAAGTTCCAAATTTATGTTATAAGAGCCTATCTCCTTAAGTACACCTCCTTTGTATACGTAAACTTTAACTTTGTTCGCGTAGGAGTAATCTAATAAACTACCTACCATCGCATTATAGAACCTATTGTTGAAATGTTTTGAAGTATAATAATTAATAGATACGACTTGCCTTAAGACGAACCTTTCAGATACGATTTCCCTATTTTCACTCTTAAATATAATCTCAAAAGTAAAATCGTGAGTTCCTATATCTTGGATTATAATTGGTGAAAACCTCTCTACTGTAACTTCGTACTGTTTATTTGATACATAGACGTTATATTTTCCCTCCTCTACCGGTCTACCAAGAAATACGATACTGTCGTAATTCACTTTGCCTAACCGTAAAAAATTTCTTAGCATTAGAAAAGTCCTCTCATGCTCCCCCTCTTCGGTCTCACCTTTATAAACAAAGTGTAACCTCATTTGGTCTACGTTTTGTGAGTTCAAGTCTCTAAGTATCACATAAAAATCTTTTAACCCCGAGACCTCATCCGGTAATAGTAATGCAATTACTGACCCTCCTTGATCATCGAAAGTGGTTGGATAAAGAAGTAAATATTGTGAGTTATGAGAAATCGTTACCCCCTTAAAGGGACTTTCCATGGAAATTAATTGTCTTTTTGTTGAATCGACTTTCATACTCTATGCTTTACATGAGGAATATAATAAATATTACCGAACTCCGAGACAAAAGGTAATATTTATTAAAGTGTAAGTTAAGATACACTCATGCAAGCCAAAGTTATACAAAAAGTTGAAGAGAAAAAGAAAAGCGTAAAAGAACTTGTAAGAAAAGACAGAGAAATAGAAGCCATAGTTTATGACCTACCGTCAGTCATCACTGACTAACGTAATCCTCAATCCTAACCATATTTTTAACCTCCCCTTTAAGGTAGTCACTAACGTTTTTACAAGCCGCCGTAAGGGCTTCCTCTCTCACTTTCTTATTCCCACCAGCCCCGGCAATATGAGGAGTACCAATAAAGTTCTCCAATTCCCAAAGCTTATTATTGTTGAACTCTTCCTTACCGTTTTTACGCCAGAAAACATCAGTACCGAACCTGACGTCTTTTCTCTCCAATAAAAGTCTATATATATCATCCTCAACTATTGTTTCAGCCCTACCCACATTAACAATTATCACACCGTGCTTAACGTTTTTTAGAACTTCATAATTAAGGGCACCCCTAGTCTCGTTATTTAAGGGCAATGTATCTACTATTACGTCTACACGTGGAACTATTTCTTTTAACGCTTTTAGAGAATAATACTTCTCATCGAAGTACTTTTCCTCCTTAAAATGCCTGGATATACCTATATTATAAGTAAAGAATGCTTTTTTTCCTATTCTAGCTACTTCACTACCTATCCCCCCTCCACCTAAAATAAGAAAAGTAGAGTTAAAGATACTCCTAACTTCGAAGTTTCTATCCCTCTTGCCCACTCCTCTTGCTAATGAAAGGATTAGTGCAAAAACATGCTCGGCAACAGACTTGGAATACGCACCAGCGTTTGAGAGCAAAACAACACCCTTAGGAAGTAAATTAAAAGGAAAATCATCAACCCCAGCTGAGAAAGTCTGAATTACTTTAACGTTCTTTGCTTTAGGTAAAATCTCAACCGCTTGTTTAGGCCAAAGCATTATTATTTCAGCTTTTTTAAGATCCTCCTCACTAAGGTTCTCATCTTTAACTGAAATTAACTTTTTACATTCCTCTGGAAGTTTTTCCGTAGAAACAATAAACATTGGCCATCACACACTTTGAGCTATAGAACCAGCCAATATCATAAGTATAACTGAAATTATCAGAAATGAAGCTACGAGTTTAGATATCCTCTCTAACGATTTTTTAAGCTCTAATGCAAGGACGGAGTTTTCACCTACTTCTTTTATCAAGCTAGACCTCTTACTCATTATTATACCACCACTAAACGCTAAAACCCCAAAAGCACCTCCGACTAAGTTAAGTAAAGCCCTGACCCTAACGTTTAAGTTTTGGCTTAAAACTGCATGGACTATGAAAAGGTTTCCTTGGTATGGAATTAGATAAAGTATTGAAAATATCAAGATCCCAGTAATTATTGTGATCGTGGACGAAAGTAAGAAGAACATACCAACCTCTTTACCTTTACCCTTTACTATGGCATTTAGTAAAGCACCGCCCACCCATAAAGCACCGAAAAACCCGTGAATTGTGTTTAAGACATCAAAAATAACACTCATAAAAAAGCGTAGTTTTAAAAGAAAATAAATTTATATGGAGTAAAACATGCACGCTGAAGAGCAGAACAGAGCACCAAAGAACCCTAAAGCCATTAAGTAAGAGGAATCCGGAGTTAAAGTACCGTAAAACGCTAATCCTCCAGCAGCGGCTATCCCTATAAAGACTATGTTCAGTAACGCTAGGTAGTAGATTGTCTTAATTCCCTCCTTCTGGGCTTGCATTAGCATGGCGGCAGCGAAAAATGCCACGAGCATTGCCATACTTATATGAAGGGAAAGTATAGCCGCCTCCCATGCTTGTGATAACGGGAACTTATCGAGAACTAACGTTGCTAACCCCGCGTAAAACAGAACCGCGAGTAAGAGTGTTTCGATCCCGGAAATGTATAACATCAATCTGCTAGCCCTAATCTGAGTTACACCCATTCTTCATCCCCTCCTAATTGCATAAATTATACAACCGGTCGCGGAAAAAAGTGCACCAACAAACCCCATGCCCATGGCTAACAGATATGAAGGATCCGTGACTCCGCTGAAATAAAATGAGCCCATGAAAGCAGCATACAACACGAATATCACGTTGAGTAACGAGATTAACATTAAACCCTTATTTCCGTAACGGAAAGATGCAGCCAAGAGCCCAAAGGCTGTAACAGTCACTAAAATCGCACCGTATAAATGAACAATTAGTAAGGGCCCCTCTAGCGGTAAATTATATACTGCTAGACCCATTCCCCCTACGTATAGGAATAGTAATAACGCCACTTCCCCAGAAGCTATCGCCGGAGTGTAATTTGCTTTAGACATCAGATTTGCATAATAAACGTATTTTTCATACATTAATTTAATCAAGTCGCCCATAATTAACTCCCCCCGAAAGTGTTTCCTGCATCCTGAACTCTAGTATAACACTCTGTGGGCTTTTGGCCTTTAGCGAGTGTGAACTTAGGACAACCGGTCTGCTCATCGAAAGAGGATAGATAGGCGAAACCAGATAAATCACTAGTTCTTCCCAATATTACAGGGGCCTTAGTGTTCATCCCTACGGCGTATAAATAATCAGTATTTTCGTCCCAGTAAAGCTCAACATAAGGTAAAGGTCTGACTGTAGGCCCAGTTAGTACTGAGGCACCGTGATATGGGTCGTATGTGGAACCGTGACAATCACAGTGAATTACGCCCGGTGCGTTTGCTTGGACAGCCGCTTGCAAAGCTACTGAGGGTAGGAAGTTAGGAGTGGGCATATTTGCTTTCATATATTGGGGCGGGTAGAAGTGTATTTCGGGTGGCGTACAACCTAAGTGTTGGCATATTGCACTATATGCAACGATCGACCTATATGGGCCAACCCCTCCCGGGAAAGTATAAGTCTGACCGTTCTCTGGAATTACTACTGTAGTGGGCTTAATTTCCACGGGGTTATTATTTTCATCACCTAAGTTTAGCAAAAACGTTATGTCACCTTGCATTGGGTATTGGAATAGCAATATCTCTGGATTGTTTACTGGAATTTCTGATGCTAATATTGGGTTTGCGTCTGAGTCTACAATAAGTAGCCATGGGAAGAACTTTAGAGTTATCTGAGGCTGTGTGAGATAAGATATTACGGGAATTGCACTGAGTACAGCTGCAGCACCTATTCCTATTAATATCGCTTTTAAAAATGCCCTCCTACTTGGGTCTAGGGGACCTACGTTTTGTTCAGCGTATTCGAACAAATAATCTTTACCTTTCTTTACAAACTCCCTCTCGTTGAACCTCGTTTTGGGGTTACTCATTTTCCTAACAAGTCTACTGGCAAAAATTAGCTGATCGCGAGTTATTATGGGTTTCATTATACCCACCACTATGTTAACTATTTTTCAATGATATTAAAAAGTTTGTTTTTTAAAAAGGTAGTGTAAATTGTAGTATAATTACCCTTAAAATCGTGATTAAGCACATTCAGCTTTAACGGGGTTTTACGGTATGAAAATATTAATGTTAAACCATAATTTACAATTTTTTGTGCGTGTGGAGTAATCACCTTTTAAACAATCTTTAAATTTAATAATCTTAACTTTAACTATCAAATTAATAAACTACTATAAATTATTAAATAAAGAAAGAATGGAAATTTTAGGTATATTTTGATATATATGATAGAAAGATTTATAAGTAAAAAAACGTGAAATAAACTCGGTGTATAGTGTGAACTTTATTGAACATGCTGAAGAGATTTGGTTCGCAGTTTTGTTAGTATTAGTTGCCGTATTCTCCGGTTGGAACTATTATAACGTCTTGAGCGGCCATAGTGTGAGTTTAAGATATGGGTTACCACTCTTCAGTGGGCTACCGCCACAAGCCCAACAAGCTGTGAAGTACTTCGAAACCCATCCTCCAAAGGAAGGCTATAGTGAAGTAATTGACGGGATTTTAGTAGTTAATATGACTGTCATGCAATACAAATACATACCAAACGTAATTATAGCTAACACGAGCGAACCGGTAGCGATTATACTGAACTCAGTGAACATAAGTGCGGGCTTTTTCTTAAGGCTACCTAACGGTGTTATTAATGTTAACTCAGTCCCGGGA
>JAPYVG010000163.1 GCA_028277025.1 Sulfolobaceae archaeon | reverse complement strand
AAAGGGAGGGCTATTAGCGCGAAACCTAAACCGTGGGAAACACCGAAAAATACGTAACTCTTAACCCCCTTCATTAGCCTTAAAGTCACAATGTGGTCTGGTTCTAAAGCGTGGGCTATGCCTAGAGCTGCTACTAGGAGTAAAACGAGGAGTATCATAAGCTTAGTGATGTCACGTTGTTTTTAAAACTGGGTGAGACTGTATATGCTTATAGGTGTGAATTTTGTTCTTTACCCCCTAACTTTAGCTAAACGCGATGGGGGGGGGGTGAATTCTTTTTCGTGTTAATAGAAATCTTTTTGTCTGTTTATAACGAATTTTTGCTGATAAATGATGACCTCCCACACCGATGTGGGCAAAAGGGTGGGAGTGATTGCAGAGATGTGAGCCCCATGCCGTTGGGCTCGAAGGAGTCCCATGACCCATGGGCTAAGTCCCTACACTCGATCATGATTGAAATGAAAGTGTAGGGACAAACGGGGGATGAACTTTCCATCTATCCCGCCAGACTTTTCCTCCGACGATCACTAATTTAGGACAAACGGCTAATTGGTCAAACATACCCTTTTAAGTCCCCTTTCAGAAATTATATTATGCTTGATAAGTTACTCGACATAATTCATGACCTCAATGAAGATAACGTAGTAGAGGCCGCTAACAAAGTACTCGAGTTAGTTAGGGAGAGCTCCGATGAGAAGATAATTAAATTGGCTTCTGAAATCGAAAAGGAGGTTAGGGAGATGAGGGAGGAGAACGAGTTGTTACATGTGGTTGACCCCGCTTATTCCTCACAACTTAAAGACGTTTTAAAGGAGTTGGAAGAGGTGAGAAAGAAGAAAGTTAAGGTGCTAATATCATCTATTGTCCACACTTTAGGCGAGAACAACTTCTTAGTAAGGGAATTGCTAAACAGTAAGAGGGTTGAAATTAAACCCCATACTTATATATGATCGTAAACAATCCCGCCGTTACTAAGTTTCTGATAAACCCTCACTTCTGGCGGTCTCTTCGTGATGGGCTGAATCCTTTTTCACGTTAATAGAAATCTTTTTATATCTGTTTATAACGAATTTTTGTTGATAAATGATGATCTCTCACGCCGATGTGGGCTATGCCCAGAAGGGTGGGAGTGATTACGGAGATGTGAGCCCCGTGCCGTTGGGCTCGAAGGAGTCCCATGACCCACCCAAAAGGTGGTTGAGGGCTAAGCCCCTACACTCGATCATGATTGAAGATAAAATGATTGAAATGAAAGTGTAGGGACAAACGGGTCGTGAGGCTCCCTATAGTGGCTGAAGGTGATGAGGACTAGAGTTGTTCACAGAACCTTATGAAAACCGATGTGTCCTAAACTCATTTTATGTTCAAGTGTAAGGCTTAGCCCTCAATCGCACGTTCTTATGCGAGGGCCATGGAGTTTAACGGCACGAGGCTTCGCATCTGTGTAATCTTTGTGCATAAACCAAATCGGTGTGAGAGAGCACTTTTATCAACAAAAGTCTATTAATATAATGTAAAAAGACCTCTATTATCATGGAAAAGATCCAGCCCTTCAAATTTAACCTCACGCTTTTTATTTGAGGAACACTTTTATACTCACTCTTTATAATTATTCATAGCCGGGTCGTCTAGCGGTCAAGGATCCAGGGCTTTGGCCCCTGGGACCCCGGTTCAAATCCGGGCCCGGCTACCTTAGTGGGGGTTATTCCCCACACCCCATTGCTAACGTATGTCTCAATTATCTTATCTAAAGGTGCAATGTAATAATGCCTTTGTTTACCGCCATCATCCTTCTCTATTAAGTAAACATAATACTTACCTTTAATCTCTTTTACATAGAATTTAGAATTGACGTAAAAAGAAGGCATTCTAAGAATATATTTTTGTGGGGGTTTAAATACTCATTCTAATAGAACGATCGGCGTGGAGTTGAAAGAAGACGGCAAAGATTCCTCACTTTTGCAAAAAACTGAATCTGTGGCAGAGAGAGAATTTCAATTTATAACAGCATAACCTTTCAAAAATTCAAGACTGCAGGGTTGTAAAACTCAAAGGAGTATAGGTAAAAAATCGCTTTATAGGGGTTTTGTATGACAGACATTTGTATGACAAAATTTTTCTAGTATGTTTCGTTAGGTAGTTTTTTGAGATAGAAATAGAGAGATAAAACCAATTAGCTTAGGTATGTATACGGCTGTATACAGACCTAACTTAGGAGTTTCTCTATTTTAGTCAGCCTAGGCGTGATTTCGTCTTTATGTACTCCAATAGGAATAACTGCTATGCCGTTTTTGAAGTTTCTTTCAGCTAATGGGAACTTTTCTAAGTACCCTTTCATTTCTATTAGCAATTGCTTAGCCTCTGGTGGAGTACCCTCCATGTTTACTAACTCATCAATATATTTGGAATAACTTCTTTGCTAAAGGCTTAGTAACAATATACCCGTGATTTACAAAATTATCTTGAGTGAATATTAGCTCATTAAGGAATTTCTCAAACTCCTTAAACTTCTGCTCAAATTCATCTTTTAACTCCTCTTTACGCTTTTCCTCTTTAGCCTCTTCCTTTACCGTTACATATATTTGAGGCTGAAATATTACCATATTATTGTTTTGTAAAACTCCTTCTTCTGGTTTGATTAAGCCCTTATATATTGCACAACTTTCGATTAGAGAAATTATACCAGGTCTAATTATCACTTCCAATAATCTTCTATCATGTCCTACAATTATGTCCCAGGCTAACTTAGTATCTTGATCTACACTAATCTCGATATGACCCATGAAGGTAGACTGAATGTGAAGCCCTGGTTATAATAAACCTTCACTGAAGTAGTAGTATTCGTGACAGTCTGTGGGAATATTTGGAAAATTGTGTAGTTTACATTCACCCAAACTAGTCTACATATTCAACCTCTGAATTGATAACTGGGACTTTTGCGTACCCTGTTCCATTCGGTAATGTGTAACCTTCTGCTACTTCCGTCAGGTTATTAGGACTGTTACCTACAAAGATGGCATATGGCTGAGGAGTGTTATTCGTAGGACTGAACTGGAATTCCAAGTAGAAATATGCAGGCGGATTTACGGGCGGTGTCGAAATTATTGAGATACTATAGGCTGAACCAATCACTGCAAAGATAGGTATAACTAACAACAGGGTGGCCACTTCATTAAGCGTAAAAAAGATAACGAGTTTATAAAGGGCCTAACTACGTATCACTTGCTCCTATTAAAACTAACGCCTCAAAAGCTAAAAGGACTAAACCTATAAAGAAGTTCAATAATGGGACTATGAGAGAAAAGAAGTGTTTCTTTTTCAGGAAGTATAAAGATAACAATAACGCGTAGACTGAAGCACTGAAATCTATGTAAATCAATGCGTAGAATCCCGGGTAGATTATCTCTTCAAAAAGAGCAATACCTAAACCTATATCTAGAAACCATGATAAAAAGAAAATCCCTACGTAAATTAAAGCCCTAAACCACGCTTTTTGAAGCAAAGACATAAATGATATACTGAAAAAAAGATTTTATCTTTTATGGAATTAGATAGGCGTTATACGGGCTGAGAGATACACTTAGAGGTATTCCGTAATAGTAGTACAAGAACATGGCTAATGCTTGAACACTTGCTATTGTAGTTTCAGCATTTGCTATAATAAGTCCTGGCCATTCTACCTCTTCTGGAAGCCCTCCAGATAAGCTCCCTCCGTATTGACCCCAAAGCTGTTCTGCAAAAGTTATGTATGAAGGTCTAGAGGTAGTAAAAATAGGATCATTTGTAAATCCAGTTTCGAAACCGCCGAGTGTGGACAACATTTTCACTCATTTGAAATATTTACATTTATTATCACCCCCTTATCTAACAAATATACCGGGCAGTAAAGGATGTTATAGATAAGGAAATAGGTTGCGAACCACCTCTCGATC
>JAPYVG010000162.1 GCA_028277025.1 Sulfolobaceae archaeon | reverse complement strand
GAAGGATAAACGAGGTACCTATTACTCTGGAAGGAACTCCATTCTTTCTATTGACTCCAGAGGACTGCAATATGAAAATGAAAGATATCAGTATTGTTAAGTCAAGCAGAGAAGAGTTACATTAATATTTCACGAAAGCTAAGGCTTATGAATTTGAATGGACCGAATTCCCTATTATTACCTCTTCTTTCAATTTAATCACAGAGAAAGAATAAGACCTAGAGCGATGATAATAGGAAGCATTACCGGGACAATACCTACCGCAGTCCCTACACAAATACCTGCGATAAGTTAGTTTCGATACTACTGATGTAACAAATCCCCTATCTCTAACTTCCTCCCTTGTAAAGACTCCCTTATTATTATTTGCATCAGTTTCTATATGCTATAAAGACTAGCAAATTGTTTATGAAAAGTCCATATGCTGTATCTGTGAACGTCATTTTCAGCAATAATCCTTATAAACCGTTACTCCTATCTTCTTTTATGAAAGAGCTTTCACTTAACGATTACTTAAAAATCTGGAATGAAAGTATAAAAGAACCAGAAAGATTTTGGGATAAAATAGCTAAAGAACTTGAATGGTTTAAGCCGTACGAGAGGGTTCTTGATTATAAATCCCCAGATAATTACAGATGGTTTGTCGGAGGAAAAATAAATATTGTCCACAATGCTTTAATAAGGTGGGTTAAGAAGGATAAAGGTGATAAGACCGCAATAATTTGGCTAAATGAAAACGGAGATGAAAAGAAGTATACTTATCAAGGTTTGTATACGCTTTCTTCCAAAATTTCCAGTTTTATAAGACGTTTTGCCTCTCCAGGGGATAGAGTGCTAATTTACATGCCAATGGTAGTTGAGGCGGGTGCCGTGATGTTAGGTTCTGCAATGGCTGGAACAATACACACTGTTGTATTCTCCGGCTTTGGAGTAAAGGCTTTGGCTGATAGGATAAAAAGCTCACAGCCCTCTATAATTTTTACCGCCGATGTAACGTATAGGAGAGGCAAGGGAATAGAGTTAAAGAGCGTTGTTGATAATGCGTTAAAGGAGGCTAACGTTAATGTAAAGAAGGTTGTTGTTTTAAATAGAGAAAGTAGAGCCAAGATGCTGGAGGGAAGGGATGAGGACTTTAGTGTAATTGAGAAATGTAAAGAGAGTGATGAAGTTTATCAGACACAGTCAGATCAGCCATTATTCATCTTATATACTTCTGGGACTACTGGAAAGCCTAAGGGTATTGTTCACGCTATGGGTTCTTATACTGTATGGGACTACGCTCACGTTAAATGGCTTTACGACTTTTCTAATGGCGAAAAATTATTGACTACTGCAGATTTAGGCTGGATTAATGGTCACTCATACAGTCTATATGGGGTTTTGTTAAATTACGGTACAGTAATCTGGTATGAGGGAGTTTTAGATTACCCTTCCCCGGATGTCATGTGGGAGATAATTGAGAAGTATAAAGTAGAATATGTGTGGACCGCACCAACGCTTATAAAGATGTTGATGAAGTATGGTGAGGACTATCCTAAGAAACACGATACTTCAAGCCTTAAAGTCTTTGTAACCGCGGGTGAAAGCTTAGGAATTGAGGCATTAAATTGGTTACGAAAGAACGTTAGAGCTGAGAGAATATTTGAAGTGTGGGGACAAACCGAGAACTCCGGATATATAGCATCGCCCGGTGGGTCATATTACGGCTTTTTAAAGATTAAAGATGGTAGTGTCGGTCTTCCATTACCCTCAATAGAAATTAAGATACTCGATGATGAAGGTAAGGAAGTTCCTAGAGGTAAAGCTGGTAATATAGTAATTACTTCCCCATCACCTGCGTTTATGATAGGATTATGGAATGATGATAGGTATAAGAGCTATTACTCAAGGTTCGGGTATTATGAAACAGGGGATTACGGTTATATTGACGAAGAAGGGTACTTATATATACTAGGAAGAGTTGATGATGTTATTAAGGTAGCCGGCCATAGGATAGGCGTTGCTGAGGTTGAAAATGCAGCATATATACCAGAAGTTGCTGAAGTTGCAGCAATAGGAGTACCAGACCCTGTAAGGGGCGAAGTTATAACGATATTTGCGGTCCCCAAAGAAGGGTATAATGATTTAGGGGAGCTCAAAAAGAAAATAATAGAATCAATTAGGCATAATTTCGGGGGAATAGCAGTTGTTAAAGATGTGATCTTTGTCAACAAATTACCTCACACTAGGACTGGCAAGGTGATGAGAAGAGTGTTGAGGGCATTAGCTACTGGAAAGGATGTTGGTGATGTGTCTACTCTAGAGGATGAGAGTTCAGTAGAAGAAGCTAAAAAAGCGTTAGCAGAAATTAAAAGAGTGGGATAATGAGTAAATTAATCGCTCTCGAAGAAGCTGTTAACTTAGTTAAAGATGGGAGTTCAATTACGATAAGCGGTATGTCATTTCATAGAAATCCTATGGCATTCGTTTATGCCTTAATAAAAGCTGGAAAAAGAGATCTATTTTTCATTGACAGAGAACCGGGATTCGGGTTAGAAATTTTACTGAAATACGGTGTCGTAAAGAAAGTTAGGGCGGCAATGGCAACGTTAGAGTGGTTCGGGATTCCACCTTATTTTAGGAAAATGATTGAGAACAAGAATGTCGAATTTATTGAAGATACTTGTGGGGCATTTATCGCGGGAATTAGGGCTGGTGCTTTCGGAATTCCTTTCATGCCGGTAAAGGGGATAATAGGCTCGGATCTAGTGAAAATTCATGAAAGGATAGGGGACTGGAAGGTTTGTAAGGATCCATTTTCTGGGGAAGAAATTGTATACGTTAAAGCCATAACACCTGACGTTGCAATAATTCACGTTCATAAAGCTGATGAGGAGGGGAATGCAGAAATTCTCGGACCTTTATATGAAGACGAGTATAAGGCTAAGGCTGCTAAAATAACGATAATAACAACCGAGGAAATAGTTGATAGGAGTTACTTTTATGGTAGAAGACCAACAATTAACGGTGAGTTCGTTTCGGCAGTAGTTCATGCACCAAGGGGTGCTGAGCCGACCAGTATGTTCGGGCTATACGACGTGGATTGGGAGAGGATTATTGAGGAATTACAGCCTATATAATCAAAGAACTCCTTAAATTGTAAGGATCCAGATTATTTATGAATTCGACTTCTTCTTTTGTTATACTTATTTGTTCAATGTCATTAGAGGGGACCACTTTGAAACCAGTATTTGCTATGATATCATTAATTGCTATACCCTCATAGACTGACTTAATTTCCCAAACTTTTTCCCTCCTATCATAATATAATACTCCCAGATTAGTGACTAAGATCACCTCATTGTTTGAATACTTCGCGGTCCCAGTTACGAAATCCACTCTCTCCACTAATGACCTCTTTGAGTGCTTAAGGTTCCACAATATTCCCTTTTTAGCTAACGGTAGAATAAAGGCTGTAGCAGCACCTCCGGTTAACCTCACTTTTGGATTATAATAATCGCCGATAACTGAGAGGTTAACGTTAGTCTCCTTATCTACTTGCACCGGGCCCAAGAACATTACATCAAGCTTCCCCTTCTGTGCTAGGTCGAAAGCATCTGCAGTAATTAACACCGGAGTTTCAGTAACCATGAAAGGATTCCCCGTGGATGGACTAACAGTGACGCTTTTAGGGTTATCAGCTTCGGCAACTCCAATTATTCTTATTTTTTTACCGTAAAAGTCCCTAGCTAATAATGCTCCTAAAAGTGCTGGGATTGAATTAAGGCCTATATATACTAACTCGTTATCTTTTAGCTGTAATGCAATCGCCTTAATTGCGAGGTCTACTTGGTGCATGAGTGAAATTTAAAATTGGGTAGGTAAAAGGCTTTATTTCGGAAAAGCTGGGAGGTAAGACGGAGACGTTATACTTCATGACCGTGTCCGTTATTCTC
>JAPYVG010000161.1 GCA_028277025.1 Sulfolobaceae archaeon | reverse complement strand
AGATTGACGATAGAGGTAGAATAACGATACCTAAAGAAGTTAGAGAATTATTAAAAAGCAAGAGACTTAAGTTAAAAATAGAAGATGGAAAAATTATACTGGAGCCTGTGGTATTAGATGTTAACAAGTATTATGGTATATTTAAGAAGGATATAGGAAATGAAGACATTGATGAGATATTGAATAAAGCACTAGCAGAGGTATTATTAAATGACAAATAAGGGAAAATATTTTGACGTAAATGTGTTTGTATATTACCTTACTGGAGATAAAACTTACGGCGAAAGAGCAAAAAATTGGTTAAGCATGGAAGACGATAAATATACTTCTGTTATGACTCCGTTTTTATTGACCGTCGTATTAGGTAAAATACTTGGTAGGTCATTAAAGGATTACGATTTTATCAAAACAATAAATGAGGCACTGGAGAGCCTAGGAATAGAATACTTAGAACTGCCAGAATGGAGTAAAATTGTGGATAACGTTAAAAGATATGATATAGATCTAGAAGATTCGATCCACGTTACGACTGCGTTAGAAAACGGGCTCGAAATCATATCTAATGATAGCGAGTTAAAAAAGAAAGTAAAGGCTGAATTTTAGTTAATGAAAATTCTTAAATCTATAAATTGGTTAACTGGCCTAGGTCTTCTGCAGTTCTCTATGGTAAGAGGAGTACATGATCCAGAATTTCGCTGGGTTTTAGTCTGAGGATAAGTTAGCTCGTAAAAGAATTTTCGTTTGTTAAGAGAGTTAAGGGAAAACGAAATGTTACAAGGGTGATTTTACTTTACGGATTTATCTGAGGAACAAATGAAGATGACGGTATAGAGTATTAAACGTGCTGAGAACTAGAAAGGAAGAATAGGCTAATCAAAGGCTTACATAATAGACACCGGTCACCCTACAGACCTTAGCTATGGCCATATTGGTCTTTAGACACGTTCACCAGGTTTTCCCATTCTTTTTCCAATTCTTCATTCCAAAAATCATTAAAATATTTCTTAGCATTGTCAATGACAAACTGTACTACGTTTTTTATATCCTTCTCAACCTCTTCCTTATCTTTATAATTAACTAAATTGGGGTCAAAACCGTTATATGAAAAAGAATGTAAAGATAGGGCTATTCTTACTACTAAACTTACATTATAGCCTAATTTTTCAAGATCATATGAAACTCCTATAAGACCCGTTGTTGAGGAAGAATAACCTATTCTCTCATACCATTCTTTTTCCTTTTCAGGCTTGTTCTGAATTATTTTATCAAAATCCTTTACAACTAATGCACTTATAAATGCCTTTATGGAGATAAAAGCCTTAGACGACGCGTTAGTTAAAAGCCCTCTTTTCAACATTTCTAACGCCAACCTACTTTCGACTAAACTTTCCATAACTTTCATGTGGATATAAGATTTGGGATTTTCTTTGTAATCTAGTACCTCGTACACAATATTATTATTCTGGTTCTCCTAATAATACGTTTTACTGACGATTTATGATTATAGACTTTTAGTTATTTTTGCCTAGAAGCTCAAAATAATAAAAAACGATCTAAATCAAACTCAACTTTCACTCTAATATATAATTTCTTTTAGACTTTGAGTATAGCTATTGAAAGAGACTTCAGTAGGTGTGAATTAGGAGTCCTACATTCCCTTTCGTTTTCTGGGATAAGCCTTGATTAGATCTATTTGAGTGACCGTACCTTCTTCATGGCTAGTTATTTCTACACCTTTAATCATAAAGAAGGAGGAAATTGATGAAGGAATGGTGAAATTAGATGAAAAAATATCTGGACAGAAAAATTCTTAGGTTAACCTTATTATTTTTTATATAAGCTTCTCTGCTCTCTGCGTATAGCTAACTAAAGCATTCCTTAAGTCTAAACTACTACCACAAGGAAGGTAGAGACGAGTAGTGGTCTATTTTAATCTCTTGATAATCATCCTTTTTGTCCTAATAAAAACTTCCATATGGGGATGAACTTTACTCCCCCTATCTCGTCTTCGTAGTCCCATGTTATTACGATCTTCTCCCTCGCCTTTACCTTAATCAACCCCTCAATTTCCCTCTTAGGTATTTCGTCCCTCCCAGAAGCGTAAGTAACTTGAATAGCTTTATCCCCCGTCACAAAGTCTATTTCATAATTATCACCCTTCAAATAAAACAGCTTTCTACCGTTCCTTACCAAATGAATTGCTACTAAGTTCTCCATTATCCTACCCGTTGAGTTATCTAATGCTATCGCGGATATGAAACTTGGGTCAACTACGTAAACCTTTTTTGGTGAAGTCATCCCCTCTCTGGGCTTTGCGGTAAACCTCTCCGACGTGAGTATCACGTAAGCGTTGATGAGACCGTTAAACCACTCCTCAACGGTATTGTTGCTCAACTTCAACGTTTTAGACAGCCTCGACAGCGAAATCTCATTAGAGTAGTACTTTATGACGTTTACCGCGAAAGCTTTGAACATTTCTACCCTCTTTATTTTCAACCTCTGGACGACGTCTTTGTAGACTATATCTGAGAAAATAGAAAAGACAAGGTCCTCAGAGATCTTTAACACTTCCGGAAACCCACCCACTTTGATGTAGTTCTCTAATTCCCTCTTTATCAAACCCTCCGAGGGAGTCGTAAATACTCCTCCGATTTCCTCAATTTTGACACCCTTAAACCTCAAGTACTCAGAAAAAGAGAACGGGAACAATACAAAGTCAGTATGCCTCCCTGTTAAGGCAGTTGACAGTTCGCCAGAAAGCATCTTGGAATTACTCCCGGTTACGATTACCTTTTTCCCATCCTCCCTTAACCTGTTCACGAATAGTTCCCACCCCTCGACGTTGTGTATTTCATCAAAGAGGAAGTAATTAACATCTCCGAAGAGTTCGTATACGGCTTTCTCCAGCTTGTGTAAGTCTTCGACCTTTATCCCTGCTAACCTATCGTCGTCAAAGTTAACGTAACCGAAGTCCTCGTTCCTCAAGAGCATTTCAGCCAGTGTAGATTTCCCGCTCCTCCTAACGCCAAGGATAGCTAAAATGTTCGGATGGTTGAGGTATTTTTTTAAATCCGGTACGTCCCTCTCTATTATTCTCTCCCTTTCAAATTTTCTTTCCAGCCTAACTTTTTGGTCTACTAGGACTTGTTTTATCTCGCTCATCCCGTGTATATTCTCACCCTACTTTATATTAACTTATGCAGTATAGTGAATAAGTTTAAGGCTTTACTTATGCAGTATAGTGAACAAGAAAAATTGAATAAAAGTTGTACCTATCGATTATAATACAAAAAGTGTTGGAGGTATCAGGATTCAATTTACCATCTTACGTCGCACGTATGGAAGGCTTATCTAGAGAGGTAAATGGGTTAAGACTTGGTAGCAAACCATTGCAGGATTAACGAAATGGGACAGTTAACATCATTGGTTATGAATTAATGACAATGTAAAGAGAGAGATAAAATTTATCTTCTGTTCTAAGGAGACTCTCACACTTCGTTTCTCCGGAAAAAAGATTTGGAAAAGGCCACGGAAAATATCACCGAAGGAGTAATGATTCTACCAGCCTCAGAATACTCCCTCAAATACAGGGAACCTACTCAATGACCATTCATTAAGGTACCGTGCGATAATAGCTAGTCTAGTAGTTATATCATTTGAGCACTTAGATTCTCAGCAATTTTTTATAGTTTTTAGAGTGATGGCTCTTATTTTAGTTGATAAAGAAACATTATACATACTGAAAACAAAACTCTATCCTAATCTATTTATACAATTTGTACTTAATTGGCGAAATTATCACCAGTACTCCCTTATCGAATGAGAGAACTGGATATAGACAAAGCATATATTTCACCTTTTCAAAATATTAATTATGAAAGCCCCGCTAATGTTGGGGATACATACTAAGAAAGGAGATAAGTTATCCCTCTACATACAAATTATCTTTT
>JAPYVG010000160.1 GCA_028277025.1 Sulfolobaceae archaeon | reverse complement strand
ACGCTTTAGCAATAATATCGTAAATATCCTTTCTTCCTCTGTATTGAGAATTGAGATACTCATACTTTCCTGTTCTTTTTGCATCTGATGTAGCAATCTTCATTAGAGATTCCCATGCAGGATAAGTGTTTTTAGGCGTTGTAAATACTATAGGCTTTAATTGCCTATTATCTCCCGCGATTATTACCTTTTGAGCGAAATTAAATGGAAATATCCCTAGAGCGAATGGAATCATGGAGGCCTCGTCAATTATAAGTAAATCAAAGGTTGATGGCACGAGCTTCTTTTGGACAGCTACCGCAAAACTTGCCAACGTCATACCCACTATTTTCTCTTGAATTGTGCCTCCGACTTGGTCGAAGTACTTCACATTGTCGAAAAATTTCTTTATGCCAACTTTGACAGGATTTAGATCTTTTATCCTATTTAATATATTATCCACTGCTACATTACTTAAAGAGATAACTAAAATTCTTTTATCATAACTACTTCTTATGATTTGAGCTAACCTAGAGGTTTTACCACTGCCAGGGGGACCGTCTATTACTTTTTCAACCTTTGAAAGTAAGGTAGTTAGCTCGTTCACTGGAATCCCTGATATGTAATTTTCAACTAGGTTGTACAAAAGAATGTTATTATTTGTGGTTATTTCAATTTTACTTCCCGATCGAAATGACCTGGGTACATTATTTAATATTTCAAATTCAGCTAAGTTGCCGACGACTTTATTTAATTCTGCACTGATGTTTTTTCTACTTCCAATTTTTATACTATATTTCTCCCCTACCAAGAGGAAAGAGTCCGGGAGATCTAGTTTAACTAATATAGCCTTTTTGTCTTCCAAAATTCCCATTAATTCCCCTCTTATTTTTTCTTCTTTGTTTTGTAATTCTTTAATCTCGCATTGCAGCCATTTTAAAGCTTGATTTTTTTTAAGATTAAATGAATTAGGAAATGTAAGAGTGAGGAAATAATTAGATATGCAATCCTCGGAATATTCAATCACTGCATCGCTGTAGACAAAATTCAAGTTCACGTGAAAATAATACCGACAAAAAATAAAAATTTTATATCTGGAGTAAGAAGAGAGCTCCAGCCTTTGATATTCTATACTCTTGTTGGACATCTATTAGTTCGCATTCCCCCTTTTGTAACATTACACAGCTATAACAACCGTCGAAGCATTGATGTACATATCTTGGCCAAATATATTGCAAAGGACTTTTTAGTTCTTTATAAATAACATCCTTTTGATTTCGGTCAAGATTGTTGTTACACTCTTTAATCTGCTTCTCAACATCAGACTTCTTTAGATACAAATATCTAAACATTGACCTAGGAGGATAAAACATGTGACCGCCCACTTCACCTTTAATATATCCATCAAGCTGCGCAATACAATCACTTAGTTTAACACTATTAACTGTTCTACTATTGTTTAGTAAAATTTGATATGTTCTATTAAGCTGTAATTTTTCATGAGCCCAATTATAGTCACATCTGAAATCTTGGTTTTTGATGTAAATTATGTTTTTAATGCTGTCAATTACTTCACTAAAATCCTTACTGCCGAAGAAGTTGAAGGTATCGTAACTGTAACTCCTCTTTACGAATATTTTCACTTCTCCTTGAATTTCCTTATAAGTAAGCGTATCATAGAAATAAAAGCCGTCTAATATTTGGAGATTTTTGATTAGTATACTTGGGCTTTTAATAATGATGTATTCTCCTAAATCTTTTGGATTTAACGATAGTTTCGAAATTAAAGCCTTTTTAATTAAATGAGAAATACCGTGTAGTGATAGCTCCAATATTGAAACTACTATCCTTTGCTTTAGTTCATTCATGCATTTTGATGTTCTTAAGTTATTATAGTTTATTTTCTTCTCGTTTTTTACTGTCATTTCGATTAGCTTTTCAACGAATTTATCTACGTCTATGTTATCTACTATGTTTTTGATCTTATCCCCTTCCCTTACGAATTTTTCATAAATTTCTATTAGACGTCTAAACTTTATTGATGTAAACTCCGATCCTGCAGATAAGAAACGAGTGTTCCTCTCTACTCTTATTATATCCCCGCGCTCCGCAATCTTGCATTTTTTGATTCCCTCAACAAAAACCCTTGACATTGTTATTTTTTGTATAGATTGTAATAAATGATTTGATCTTTTTATATATTGTAAGAAATTCTTTATAAAATCGTTTATTTTATCCAATTTTACTCTAACTTTGATGTTCAACGAGAACGTGTTTAAATATAAATCATCAGGGTAGATTATACTACCTTTCGAGTAAGTAAATGGAATAACGAACGGATATTGGTAAGGAATTTTACCCGTCTTAGGCTTAATATATAACGATCCCCCTACATGAATTTCATCAATTGACCACCTTGATGTGGTAATAGATAAGTCAAAAATATCGAATGACTGAGAATAAATCTGCTTCTCATCTTCTTCGCTAATTCTCTTCATAAAGGACTTCGGGAAAAATTGAGCATCACTAGCTAAATAGAATTCACCGTGAAGATTGTACGTCTCGCTGCCGTATTCTAGATCTATATATTTGATATCGTCTACGTCAATATTTTTTTCTTTAAGCTCATCTTTTAATATTGACCTAAGCGTTTCTCTATTTAAATAAAAAATAACCCATACTTTAGGTCTTGTTCTAACGAAATTAAGTGAAGTTACAAATATACTGTCTAACTTTTTTGATGCACTAACGATAATTAATTGATCTTCTGATTTTTTAGGGTTTTCTGGGTTGATTAAATCTAAATACAACACATTAATCGATTTAGGATCGTTGCTTAACATTGTGTTTATTTCATTTAATACATTCTCACTAATTCTTACGGCGTATGAACCATCTGGTGATACTGGAAAATATGCAACTATATTTTTCAACGAGAGGGTTTCGTCATTAAACATGTCTTTCAAACATATTGATTTTATTCTCTTCAATTCTAGGTTAATCACGAACTTATTTTTTTCATTTGTTTTTAATCCTTTTACCGTTATTTTACCTAGATAAATCCTTCTATATTGATATGAGGGTAGAATAATACTCATCTTCCCCTCCTCCTTAATGGTATTTCTCTTTGTAAAATCTCAGATCTGGATCTTCCAGTCCTTTTTTCATGATATTTACCATCAAAATCATAAGTGAAAAGGGAGGCTTCCTTTTGCTCTAATGCGTAATGTGGCATTTCTGGCTTACTGAAATATGTGAATAAGTATGTAAACAAGTTTTTACTATTAGCTCTACTACTAAATTTATGAGATAAAACTGGAGATACTAACTTTATAATTTTCTCTATCTTGGGCAAAATTTGGTCAAAAAACCATAATCTTACATCGTCCTTATTATCTTTCAGCTTATTTTTAGCCTTCATCAATTCGAAATAAACTGAATAGAATTCAGCAGTTCTAGAATACAACTTGGGTAAGTACACTTTCCCGTTTGTACCTACAATAGATTGTAGTAATTTATCTAACTTTTCTAATAATGAATTATTAGGATCATAAGACTTAAATATTTTTACTCCCTTCATAAGATCCACAAGTACTTCGCTAAGTTTTCCTTCTCCAACTAGTGAAGGATTAGTTCTACCCTCTACTGTAGCAAATTCACTTGCAGGTTTATTGTTTCTCATCAATACTAGGAGCGAAATATAAGAATCCTTTATTTCCTCTTTTAATTCCTTTAATTTTTTCTCGTCTAGATTCATTGTTAAACGTAGGAATATGTCTAGGAAATTGTCTGCCCTAGCAGATATTTCATTCTCCCAGTCCCAGTCCCAGTTTTGATTTTGAACTATTTCCCACACTTCTTTTCCTAAGGTATAATGAATAAAATTGGTTAAAGCTAGATAAGCATAAGCTTTCACTGTTTCTATTTCCCTTTCTCCCCTCAACGTTGTGAGATCCTTATTGTTAAAGAATATTTTTCTTATTGCATAATT
>JAPYVG010000029.1 GCA_028277025.1 Sulfolobaceae archaeon | reverse complement strand
TGTGCTCACCAAGATAAAAATCCCGTGCTCACCCTTAAATAGTATTACGCGAAAACAAGTTCTTACAGAACGAGAAAAGATTGTTGAATAAAATTATATTAAATTAACAAAATTGTTGACCACACTCAAATAGGACGTAATAGATTTCATCTCATTAATGAGATTCCAATAGTTGCAACTATTGCAGTTATTATTAAATCCAGACTTAAGCTGACGTTTAATGGCAGAGGAATTAAAGAAACTATAAAAGTTCCGAAACCTCCTCCTATTAACCTACCTATCAATAAGGTAAAATTTGCCCCGGTAGCCCTAACCTGTATTGGATAAAGTTCGCTAATCCAAACCCCGAAGAATGCAAAGAAGGCTGAAAACGCATATACTAAGAACACCGGAAAAATTTCCCTCACGAAGAATAGGAAAAGGACGGAAGAAATTATCGCACCTATTGAGAAATACAACGCCGTCGCCAACAGTTTTCGATAAGCCGTGAAGTTTATATACTTAGTATGTAAATATGAGTACAGTCACACCAGATGGGTGGCTATATCACGACGAGGTGTGACGGTGAATAAGAGATGTGCGGGTTTCCCCATCAGATGGTAACACTCTGATGGGTGGGGTTACCCCGCTAAAGGGGCGGAGGGGTATGAACGGGGCAATGCCCCGTGACTCTGTTGAAGCCCAACGGCTGAGAATTGGATACAAATTCATGAAAATTCAATGAAGCCCAAACCCCGTTATTCTTCTTCCTTTTACGTCAGATAAATAACCGGAAATTCCGTAAACTATTGCAGAAATTAGGTCTGCAAAGGCTATGATTAGATCGTAAGACGAAATTTTTAATTGCTGAAGCACTGTAGGCATTAAACTGAAGGCCGGAATTAAATAAAGGAACGAAGTAAGAGAAATTATTGAACCCAGCACAGTTATTCTTATTACTGATGAGGAGAATATTTCTGAAACTCTCATCTTAATTTTCCTAGTAAACTTCTCTTCCGGTATCCATATCCATAAGAGGAAAGAAAGTAATGAAAATCCTCCTGCAAATAGGAATATATCCCTCCAGCAGGAAATAATGAAAGCTGAAGTAACTGCTCCCAATAATGAGCCTATTGCATATAAGCCTTGCATTAACCCTCCAGCAAAACCTCTCAAGTTTGTGAACCTCAATTCAGCTACTATTGCGTAACTTATTCCGTTCTCTCCGTTAACTCCCATGCCTACGAGGGACCAAAGTACGTAAAGCTCGTAAATATTAGTTATAAAGTATACTCCTATTGTTGGAAAGGAGTAGAGGAATACTGACAAGAGCAAGGCCTTCTTTCTTCCTACCTTGTCGGCAATTATTCCGAAAATGAAACCTCCTATTGCTCCACCTATCCAAGATAAAGTTATTGCGAAAACTACTGTCGAAATACTTACTTGAAACGCCTTTGAAATTCCTTCAACCACGAAGGTTATTGAATACATCGAGTATGCTGAAAGTAGGAAAGTTGCTAGGACTGAGAATAGGCTTAACCTCATAAATTAATTTGGTACCAAACTGTTATAAAGTTGGTGCTAGCCTTAAATTAATATTTAATGCAAATATCTTGGAAGGTATAAAATCTAGTTAATGAAATTAAACTGGTCTCTTAGAGACCAGTTATTACGCAAAACTGGTCGGAAAAAGACTTAAATGCATAATCTCTATCATTCTTATGGAAGAAGGAATAAAGAGCTTCATAGCTGAATGGCTCACTTCACCATTACCTAATATAATAGAAAGGGACTTATCCCTACCACTAGACAAGGATTACATAATTACAGTAACCGGTGGAAGGAGGAGCGGTAAAACTTTCCTCCTCTATCAGACAATAAAGAAAATAATTGAAGGAGGCTTAGCTTCCCGTGACGAAATCCTATACGTCGACTTTGATGATTATAGGTTAAAAAACGTGACTGTAAACGATCTGGACAAGATAATTTTATCCTTTGAAGAACTTACCGGAAAAACTCCTAAGTATATTTTCTTTGATGAAATTCAAGATGTAAAGGATTACGGTAGTTGGTTTAGGAAGAAGTTAAACGCTAGGATATTTCTTTCTGGTTCATCTTCGCAACTAACACCTTTAAATATAGCTAACGAACTTAGGGGAAGGAGTGTAAATTACGAAGTTTATCCTTTATCTTTTAAGGAGTTCCTTAGGTTTAAAGGGTTCATTTACAATCCCTTAATGGATTATACTCTGCAAAGAGGAAAAATACTCTCCCTTCTAAGGGAGTATTTGCAGTTCGGTTCTTATCCAGCGGTTGTACTTGAGGAAGATAAAGTTAGACTACTGAGGTCATATTTCGATTCAGTAATTGTTAGAGACCTTTCAATAGTAAAGCCTAGTATTGCTGAAACTTTCGCAAGTTTCCTTATAGCAAATTATTCTAATCCCATTACCGTGAATAGGGTTTATAATTACATAAAGGGGTTAGGAATTAAGATAGGTAAAGATACTATCCTTGAACTATTCTCGAAGGCTAAAGAAACTTATTTTTCATTCCTAGTTGAAGAATTCGAAAAGAGCGAAAGTAAAAGGAGAGCTAATCCTAAAAAGCTTTATATAATTGATACCGGTTATCCAACCGCCTTAGGTTACGAATTCTCAATTTCTAGGGCGATGGAGAACGCAGTATATATTGAGCTATTGCGAAGGGGATACAAGGAAGTATTTTATTGGAAAGGCAAAAGGAGGGAAGTTGACTTCGTTGTATCTAAAAATTTTGAACCTAAGATTTTAATTCAAGTGACCTACGCCACAGATAAGATAGAGGAAAGGGAAATAGAAGGACTTAAAGAGGCAAGCTCGTCTTTGAAAGCTGAGGAGGGAATAATAATAACCTGGGATTATGAAGGAAAGGTGAACGGATTTAAAGCAATTCCTTTATGGAAGTGGTTATTGCATAGTAGCTGATTTAGGTAGTAGCTGTACAAATAGATAATCTCATCTAGATAAAGCACTCTTGAAGAAAGTTATTTTAACTGGCTATCTCTCCATTAACTGGGGATATCCCCTATTATTTGATCCAAAACCTAAGGAAGACCCTAAAGATCTCTTTGATAGAGAGAAAGAAATGGAAAAACTTAAGTTTGGAGTAAATTACCCGATAACTCTCCTATTAGGAATAAGGAAGAGTGGAAAATCTTCTATAGTAAAAATATTAATGAATGAAGAAAAAAAAGAAATAAAGATATCTGGTTATATCTAGATCTAAGAAAATATTAACAGCGTTTACTTTACTTTCCTTTGCCGGGTCGATATTTTCCGGGGTCACCGGGATATTTAATGCTACTATTACCTTTGATGTTATAATCCATAAGACAATGTGGGTTGTAGGACACTTCCACGGGTTTATACTACTTTCTATAGTTACCTCCGGATTTGCAGTGCTCTATATAATGATTCCGATGATGACTGGTAGGAGTTGGTATTCAAGTAAGCTGATGCGGGCCCACTTTTACGGTTACTTAGTAGGTGCACTAATGGTAGTTTTAGGTTTCGATGAGTTAGGATTAACCGGGCTCATAAGGAGAGCTGAAACTTATCCTCTATCGCAGACTTTTGTCACTGGAGAATTAATGACGTCTGTAGGAGCGGTAATCGCTGACGTTGCAACTGTCCTATGGTTAGTTAACTTAGTTTTAGCACTAGTTAAGGGGAGTGTTGTTAATGTTGACAGTATCACAGCTTCTGCTAACCTTGTCATGCAGACCTCTACTACTTCATTTAATAAGCTGGAAAAGAGATTTATTAAGTGAGTGAAGAAGTGCCGCGGAACTGAAAAGTGATGAGGGCTTTTTAGCTGATGAGTGATTTTTTATCTTTTTATTAATTATTTTAAACTATGAGTAGTGAAAACGAGTACTTTATAAGAGACGGTAACAAGATTGTAGTGATAACAGGTTTTTACACGGCTAATTTTAGTGATAATAGAGTGTGGGGTAAGATAGAGCTTCAGGGATTAAAAGTGGAGTTTGAGGGGGTAACAGATAGAGTTCCTAATGATATTAATGAGGCTAATGAGATAATTAAGTCCTTATTCCTCCAACCGCCTAAACAAGTTAGAAATGGTGCTATTGTAGAGGCTGAAAATGATAGAGTTAAGATAAAGGCTTGGGGAATTATAGTTAAAGACGTTAACGCTTTATTTAATAGGCTTTCCGAAATTAAGGTAACACCAGTAGATATAACTAAGCTCTCTTTATATTATGATTTACCTCCTAAAAAAGTAAAGAAAATACTCAAAGAAAACCCATTAAGTTTATCACAAATAGCTTATGCTGATTTCCTCTCAAGGTTTGGGAATAAATTACCTAGAGTTGAGGATGTGAAAGAATTTAAGATAATTTTAGACATCAGCCAAGAATTCGGAGAGGCTAGACTTATCTATAACGGGAAACAGTTATATAAGGTAAAGGTAAGTTATTCAACTTTGGCCCATTACTTACAGCTATCCCCAAAGGAATTGCTAGAGGAAATGTTCAGCTCCCTTGAGGGAATAGTCAACCTTTTGGGAAAGGCTTCTAACGGTACATTACCCGGAGTAGTCGAACTGGAGGAGGGAGAAGAAAAAATTGTAATAAGGAGCGAAAATGAGGAAGCTACTTTACCCGTTTCGGTTGACAAATTAAAAGAGTATTTGAAAAATTTGAGAGAAAAAGTTTATAGTAATAATTGAGTATGGTAAAATAAAGGATAGTGATTAATATGATTAGCATAAGAAGCCTTCACCAAAAGATATGGCAGATGCTAGATGATGTAAGCTTAGAATCTCATGAGATAAGGGGATATTTAAAAGGCTTTGAAGTGATTCAGAAATATACTAGGAATAACAACATTGAAACCGAAGAAATATCAATAAGGAAAAAAGATTATGGTATAAGCATTTATATGGACTCAAGAGGGATTTATTCAGCGACTATAGTGAAGGATGGCAAAATGGAAGCGAAGGAAGTAAGCCAAAAAGAGATAGAAAAAATAATAGATGATTTTATTAAATCTATCGTAGACTCCTCGTCTTAGATTTTCTTACAATTACCTTCACTGCAGTCGTAGATGTCCTTAAAACCTAGCTTATCTCTAGCTATTTCAATATCAGTAGCCACATCAGAAATTGAAACAGATTGTAATATGTAGGCACCTATTTTATCTGTCGGTCTATCAGTCACTTTGTAGAAATAAACTTCTGTTTTCTTCTCGGGCCATTTAAGCTTTTTAACATCGATTAATTCAGTTTTAACGTTTCTAGTAATCTGCTTTAATAACTCCTCATTTATTTTAGCATTTATTCTTTCCAGTTCATCTAAGGTGACAAATTTCTCCTTTGTGAACGGTTCTACCAAATTCCTCATTATATTATCACTTACTTTCTCACCTTTTTTCACAACATTATACACTAATTTCATTGCGGCACAGTCTGAGTGTGGGAGGTAGATTATCTCATCTGGGTTTAACTCCTTTATCCTATCTAAAAACTCCCTAACATTAGCGCCAGCATTTCTGAAGATAACAGTATCTTTATCTGCCCTCCTCATTATCTCTTCGGTTAACCTATAATCCATACACGATACTATTACTTTTACCATGATGTATATTGCTAAGATAGAGAAGAAAAATGTGTTTATAATAAATTACTTCTATTGATAAATAAAACCATTAAAAGGTAAGTAAAATGATAATTGTTATTTTGATAGCAATTGCGAAATTTGTTCACTCGTCAACCTTTTTAAAGGATCTGGATTCGTACTTAAAGTAATTACAGTAACTAACTCTTGAGGAATATTAAGGGGAAGTGTCGGTTTCCAGCTCGCTAATAGGGCCTTAGCTTGGTTAAGGATATTTAACGCCTCTCTTATTTTACCACTAATATAATAGTCTGCAGCCTGGTTTATGTACTGAGTTATTGGACTCTCGTTAAGGGTAAGTAAGTAATAGGCTGTCATTCCTAGAGCGAATATATCCATATAAGGATAAGCACCCTTTCCTAGAATAACGTTCTCAACTTGTTCTGGAGCACAATAAGCTGGAGTCACTTGATTGTACTTTTGTCCCACCCTTACTGCAGATCCCAGGTCTCCAACTTTCACTACGCCCGTGGTTTTAATTTTTCTTAAAACCTCGTTCACATCCATACTCAGCTTTGTAGAAAAGAAAATGTTCTGAGGCTTGATGTCTAAGTGCACATAACCGTTCTTATGAAGAAAATCTAAGGCTAAGGCTACTTCTTTAATTATGGCTTTTACTATTAGTGGCCAATAGGGCGACTTAACTAATTCAGTTCTTACCAAATCGGCCGCAGTTCCCCCTTCCATGTACTCCATTATTATTGCGGGCGGGTACTTATAATAGGTCTCACCATCTCCCTTAAGAACTCTCGTGATGTTATTACGGTCTACGTAAATTCCATCTATCCTCACGAACCTCGGGTTTGTAGATAAGTTTTTCAAGTTCTCTGATTCTTTAAACAGCTCATCAAAAGTTATGTTGGTTAATGAAACCGTTTGCCTCCCGGTAGGCTTGATTGATAAGATTTTGATCGCAAATGGAACACCGTCTTTTTCAGCCTTAAGAACGTATCCGTTACCCCCCATACCTAACACAGACAAGACTTTATAACCATAAATCTCACTACCTAGCCAGATCTTAGGATCCCAACTGTCAACACTGGGAAAATTAACGGGCTTCGAAGGGACTATAACGCTCCTAAATTCTACTCTTACGCTCCCCCCTCTAACAACAACTCCACCACTTAAGTTCGGTTTAAATACAACATCTCCTACCCTAATATCGCTTATTTCCCATGTCGCACTCTTTGTGGTTAATAGGGGTATTATAATTGGTGAAACACTATCGTTAGCTGAATACTCCGCCCCATTAACTTTGACTTTCCAGGGTAAATTAGAGGGTAAACCGCTTGCAATAAAGGTTACGATACAATGGGGGAAACTATTTATTGGAAATGTGGGTTGGAAAGTAAAACTTATTACTTCTCTTTTACCTTCCTTTAAAGACCCGACGCTCCTATTAGGCACTAAATAACCACCGGGAACCGGAATTGGACATAGTTTATAATCTACCTTCTTTTTCTTTAACAAGAGCTTGTCACTGTTTACCCTAACTAAATCCCCGTCTAGCTCTATAAACCATTCCGTACCTTTAGATATACCTTTCTCGACAATCAAAATCGGATAGCCTTTCCCAGAAGCTGAAATTAGGTTAGCGAAAGCTAGAGTGGAAAATACCGAAATTAAAAGGATTTCCCCTAGCCCCTTGTGTGAGAGGTAGGAGTATAAGATAAACCCTAGGATGATCTCAACGGGCTCCCATACCCAAGCTATTATTAAGCCCGGTAAACCGAGTAGAAGGGCTAATAGCACCGGGTAAGGAAATATAGTGAGATGGGAAACGTTTAAAGCAGTGAAATAGAGGGAGGAAAACAACAAGAGGACAAGGCTTAGAGGTGTGAGATACCTATTAAAAGATGCTATAAGTGATGTTGCCGAAGAGATTAGAAATAGTAAAAAGAATTCAGTGTTTATCAAATTAACGAGATATAAAATTGGCAAAACTAAGAATGATAGAATAGAACTGATAAGTAAATTCTTATTAATATATAGAGCCATACACTACTTTCTAAACTAAAGGATTTAAATTTATTGAATTGTTGTACCAGACGATGAGGGTTAAATACCTTGTTTTAAAGCTTCGTCCCAGAACGCAATCTCATAATTAACGCTTCTATTAAAAATCTCTAACGCCTCATCAAAATCAACATTAACTTTTTCCAAGGACGAAACTATTGCATCAACCCTCTTCTTATACTCATTTGAGGCATAAAAGGAGACCCATGCTTTATACAATTCGTCTTTGACTTTCCCCTCAATTCTCTTTGAAGCCTCATAATAACCTACCATACACGGAGTCCACGCAATTAAGAATTTCTCCCAACTTCTTTCAGCCCAATAGTTCAAGTGCCTAGTATATGCGTAATTTACATCGTTCATCTTACTCTTCATAATCTCCTCCTTAGTTATTCCTAAACTCTTGTAAAGGTATTGATTTGTCTCTAATCCCTTATCCCTTGTAAGAAGTATTTGGGTTAAAATGTTAATCGCGTCCTCAAGCGGTGCTAACGCTGAAGCCCTAAATAAAGCCCTTAACATCTCTTCAACATACTTAGCGTCTTGTATAAGGTAGTATCTGAAAACGCTACGTGATAAGGAGTTTTCCGCCATCATTTGTAAAAATTTATGGTTTATATACTCCTCCCAGTTTGAATTCCTTTTTAATTCTTCTAGCATAAAATAAAATTTAAGACATAGGATAAAAGTTTTTAGTGAAACTGCTGAATGAAATTTATGGGATTCTGGAGACCCCTAAACCTATTCCTATTGCTTTTCACCCTAGAAGTAATCCTGTTCCTAGCCTTCTCCTCAATCTACAACCCTTCATTGTCAGCATCTGAAGGGTTCACAGTAGAGTATAATCCATTAGTTTATGAACCGTATTTTCAAGTACTTATCGGGATTTTCCTACACAATCTTGCAATAGCCACCATAGACTTTGTGCCGATACTCGGTGCAATATTCATGGTATATAGTATATCTAACACGGGGCTAGTACTTTCAGTAATAGGCTCACTTACTCATACACCCGGAATTAACTTAGCCTTATACCTCTTTACACTACCCCACTCATGGTTAGAGTTACCATCATATGCGGTAGCGTCTGCTAGCGGTATATATTTCGTAATTGAGGCTGCTAATTCTACTCTCAGAAAAGCGATGGTAAGACTACTTTACATGTATTTAATGGTAGCAACAGAACTTTTCGTAGCAGCGAGTGTTGAAGCCGGAGAGATAGTAGATAAACCATATGGCTACTTGCCGTACCTTTACTGGATCCCAGCGGCCTTTGCTTTCTATTTCCTTATAGAATTTTATAAGTACTTCCAAAAACTAGCGGATAGTAGCTAAAAGTGCGGCTATCATTACTGAGCCAATACCTAAGATAAGGGCTACATACGGAAAGGGTGGTTTTTCCCTAGGTAAAGGTTGATAAGGCAATGTATAAGGTGCTACTGGCTGTAAATAAAACCCACACCTAGCACAATACACTGCGTCATCCTTATTTATATAACCACATCTAGGGCAAACTTTTGGCATATTTAAAATTCGAATTTCGCAATAAAAAACCCTTCTGTACCGTGAACATTAGGGTAAAACCTAACGACCCTCATCCACACCTTACTCTTTTTATAACCGTAATTAGTCTCACTTAAGTAAATCGGTACTAGCCACTTCTCATATTTTTCTACAAGGTACTCCCCCTCTTCGGGGAATAAAGAACATGTGGAGAAAACAGTAGGTTTACCTAACTTCTTAGTCTCCTCTAATATCTCACGTTGAATTCTTACAAGCCTTAATAAGTCCCTTTTAGTTAATCTCAAGAATAGGGACGGATCTGAAGTAATTGTACCACTGTTACTGCAAGGAGCATCGATCAAGACTTTATCCACATTCTTAACCGGTAAATTAGCCCCATCAGCGTTTAACAAGTCAACGTTTTCTACCCCTAGCCTTTTCATTAATTCTCTCTGTAATTTTAACCTCTTCCATGAGATGTCTAAGGCTATGACATAAGAGGAGTTGTTCGTCAACTGCTGAATTAACGAAGTCTTCATTCCCGGTGCACTACCAACTTCTAAAATCCTCTCATTCGGTTTAGGGTTTAAGAAAATTACGGGGTAAATACTGGCCTTATCTTGGATTACTATTTCCCCTTTCTTAAACTCCTCCAAATCTGAAATCCTAACTGAACTCTTGACAACGCGGAAGAGAAAAGGAAATGAGTCATTAACTAACTCTACTCCTTTCCTCTCTAACTTGCTCACAACCTCCTCAATATCGGCTTTTAGAGTATTCACCCTTATCCACTGTTGTTTTAATGTTAATGGTGTTAAGTCCTCGAGTCCAGTAACTGCCTTTAACCTCTCCTCAGCCCACAGTGGTGGTTTAAAGGGTAAATCCTCTCTTTCAGCAATCTTCACAAGTTCTTCCACACTCCTCTCTGGGTAGACGAAAGACGCGTAATAAAAACCTTTAACTACTTTCAAGAACTCTTGAAATAATTCCTTTCTGTCTCCCTTACACTTCAGCTTTTTAAACGCTAAGTCAAAAGCCCTTTCTGGTGAGGTCTTCTTAGCTATGATAATCTTAATAGCCAATGCAAAAAGTTTCTCCTTCATCTCAGATCTTTAGCCACATAGGGGTATAAATTATAATACCCTTTCTTTCTATAATATTCCCTAGCACCAATACCAGAAAGGACTAGAATTCTTTTGGCATCAAATTCCTCAACGGAAATCCTCTCAGCCTCTTCTAAAAGCCTCGAACCGTAACCCTTATGTTGAAAGGAGAAGTCATCCCACAAACCTACCGGGGTTTCTGGGCCATATATGTGCAATTCCCTAACGATTGTGGTCTTTGAGTTAATCTCTTTTCTATGAGCAAGTTCTGAAGGGTATCTAAGCCTTAAATAACCTATTAGAGTCCCGTCATCGTATTCATAAGAGAGGAAAAACTCAACCCCTCTACTCGCTTCGTATTCAATCTTCTTTAACTTAGGTTCTCCCTCTGGAAGTTTACCCGTATGTAGCCATCTAATCCCGACTTCTCTACTCCTAATTTCCTTAATTTCAATACCCTTCTCTTTAGCCCTCTTTTCAACTAGTTCCCTTAAGTTACCCTTCTTATTACCGTCAAGTATTATATTTGCCGGTATGTCTCTTTGAACCCTCATCACCCTTACCCATGGTGGGATATACCTATACATTTCTGATATTAATTCAATTAAGGCCTCAGTATCATAAGGCCTATATAAGCCCCTCTTCCATAATTCAGCAAGCGGTGCAGTCTCTACAACTAAGGTGGGATAAATTTTCAACATATCAGGCATGAAGTCTGGGTCTGAGAAAAGCCTCTTAAACCCCTCTAAGTCCTTGTCTGGGTCAGAACCCGGTAAGCCTAACATGATGTGGTAAACTACTTTGAAACCAGCGTCCTTCAAAATTCTAGTTGACTCTATACTGTCCTTAACCGTATGCCCCCTATTGCTCTTCTTTAGAAGATCATCATAAACCGTCTGCACTCCTAACTCTACTTTAGTAACTCCTAACCTTAGCATTTGATCAGCTTGCTCTTCCTTACCCCAATCCGGTTTAGTCTCAACTGTCATCCCCACACATCTTACGTTAGCGGTCTCATTCCTCACTTGGGCGTCTTCAAGGTATACAAAGCCTCTTTTCTTAGTACTTGGGTATACGTTCATAGCTTCTAATGCTTGTGTCACAAACCACTCTTGGTAGTCTATAGGGGTTGCGAGAAAAGTTCCCCCCATTATAATTAATTCCACTTTACTTGGTATATGGCCGTTAGCCTCGTATTGTTTTAACCTAGAATGGACTTGATAAAAGGGATCGTAGTTGTTCTCTATAGCCCTCATCAAAGTAGGCTCATTGCCGTAATAACTTTGAGGAGTATTGTACTCAACACCGCCCGGACAGAAGATACATTTACCGTGAGGGCATCTGTGAGGGTGGGTCATAATGGAGACGATCGTCACTCCCGAAAGCATCCTAACGGGCTTTTTGATCAACATATTTCTCAATTTAAATTTTAACCTAATAACAGTACTCACAAATTTTTAATTCTGAGTATTTACTAATTCATATAATGAAACTCACATGGCGTAGCGTGTTAATCTCTGGGATGGGAGTTTTCACTGACGGCTACAACCTATACTCCTTATCCTTAGTAATTTACTTAATAGCTAACGTTATACAACTCAATAAGATTACTGAAGGTCTACTTGTTGCAAGTTCATATTTCGGGGCCGCAATATCTGCCTTAATTTTCGGTATAGTTTCAGACTTTGAGGGAAGGAAAAGGCTTTATGGCATAGACGTCACCTTAATGACAATAGGTGCTCTACTTCAGGCTTTCTCCTATAATTATCAAGAACTCTTCATATCAAGGTTAATAACCGGTATAGGAATAGGAGCTGATTACGTGCTTTCCCCAGTGATAGTAGCTGAAAATTCTGAAAAAGAGAATAGGGGAAGGGCAATGGTGATAACTTTTGCAGTAATGTGGGGGTTAGGCGCGGTAGTTGCGGCGTTCGTAGACCAAGTCTCTTCACTTTTCTTACCAGTCCAGCTTGTGTGGAGAATAGTACTAGGGCTTGGTGCAATCCCGGCCGCGAGTGTTATAATTGCTAGGAGAAAGTTAACGGAAACCATATTGTTTCTCTCGAAGGTAAAGCCAATAAAAGAGGAAATAGACAGCATAAAAGGAGAGGGAATAAGCCTTGTGGTAAACTTAGATAGAGTAAGTTTTAAGCAAAGACTTAAGACATCGGCACCCTTCATAATAATAGCATCAATTTTATGGCTACTTTACGATATTTATTCTTCGACCTTTGCAATTTACGGTCCAATCACAATTGCCGAAAACTTAGGACTAACACCTGTAACTTTCACTTACGTGGCACAGTTTTTTGCAGGGATCCCCGGACAGTTAATATGCATATCCTTGATAGACAAGTTAGGAAGGAAACCGCTGATAGTAGTTGGTTATATCGGGGTTGCAGTTTGGTTAGCCATGTATTCTTTGTTACTCACTCAGCCATCAATTTTCGGATTACCTAAAACTACAAAATTGGTCGGGAAAGCTGCAGAACTCGGGATGACGTTTTATATGTTAAACTATCTCTTTTCCGCATTAGGCCCCGCATCAATAATAGGTTCTGGGATGGTTGCGCCGGAACTAGTAATAACCAAGGTTAGAGCTACTTCACAAGCCATAAACGTTGCAATAGATAGGATTGCATCAGCTACCGTGATCTCATTATTTCCCTCGATAGTTTCAATAATAGGCTTGGGTGCTACGGTAGGAATTTATGCTGTAGTTGCATTAAGCTCGAGTATAATAACACTTCTACTCGTACCGGAAATGAAAGGAAAAGAATTGGCTTAAACCACTTTTCTTGCAGTATATGCAATCAGTTCGTTAGTTGCAGGGTGTTGGTCGGCGAAGTTAGCTAAATCTCTAGCAGTCAGACCGTTAGCTACAGCTTGCCCAATTTCATTTATTATATATCCAGCATGTACACCCACTACCCAGCCTCCCAGAACCCTAAGACTCCCCCTCTCGAAATACAATTTTACGACACCTTCCATTTCATCATACATCTGTGCCATTGCGTCTCTCTTCATGTCATACGATGCCTCAACATAGGGAATCCCAAGCCTCTTCAGATCACTGGGCATGAAACCAACATATGCGGCTGGGGGGATAGTGAAAATTGTAACCGGGATGGACTTAAAGTCGACAAAATCTGTGGGTGAACTACCGGCCATTATATTGTATGCAGCGGCCATAGACATCCTAACTGCAGCGTGGAAGAACGGAGCTTTACCGTTAACATCCCCAGTAGCATAAACGTTGGGAATGTTTGTTCTCATAGCCTCATCAACTACTATATGCCCCTTCACGTCGATTGAAAGACCTATGTTTTCAACCCCCTCTGGCAATACCGGTTTCCTACCCGTTGCAAGCATTACGAGCCCGGCATTTAAGCTCTTCTTGCTACCGTCTTTGGAAGCATAAATTACTTCATATTCATCTTCCTTAACTTTTTTAACCTCAAGTAGTGGGGAGTTATACATTATTTTAAGGTTTAATAAGGGAAGGAGCGTAGAAACTATTTCTGGTTCAAACCCCTTTAACACTTTATCCCCCCTAACCAATACTGTGACATCATAGCCGAGGGTTAAAAGTATTGAAGCGGTTTCTAAAGCGATATACCCACCGCCCACGATAATAATTTTCTCCGGTAACTTCCTTAAAGGAGTCTTATACCCAAATAAATCATCACTGGTTATACAGTATTGTGAACCCGGAAAGTTAGGCCTTATCGGTTCGCTTCCGGTTGCAATTACCATATATTTACCCTCAATTTCGTTACCATCAAGTATAACCCTCTGGTTATCCTTTATCTTTGCCTTTGCCTTGAAAAAGGTCACATTAGGGTTTTCTTTTAACTCCTCTCTGTGTTGTAAGAATCTAGTCTCTTGGACTTTATCTTTATAATCTTGTATAAGGGAAAAGTCCGTCTTTATATCGGTTTTTAGTATTCTCTTTACTCTCCATACCATCTGTGCTATTTCTCTTACTGTTTTAGAAGGTATGCACCCGGAAAAAAGGCAATTCCCTCCCAATTCCCCTTTAGGGTCTATCAGAGCTACCTTATAACCAGATCTCGCTAGACGAAAAGCTCCTGGGTACCCTCCACCGCCAGTACCTATTATAATTACGTCGAATTTCATACAATTAAATATATTTTAGGATATATAAGCTAAAATTATGAAGCTAGGCTTTTCTATCTCACCCTTTCAATTTGAGGAATTAAATACGAATTCTGATTGGTATAGATGGTTAACGGATGAAATAAACATCAGCATAGGGAAAGTTAACGGAGAACTACCAGACAAGAACTTCTACTTATCAAAATATAAGTTAGTTCATGAGATCGCGGAAAAGACAGGGGCAGAGATCTGGAGGATGGGGGTGAGTTGGGGCAGGATATTTAAAAGGAGGGACGAGATCGACCAGAACGCTTTGAGTTTGTATAAGGAGATTTTAAAAGACTTAAAGGACAGGGGGATTGAAGTCATAATATGCCTCAACCATTTTGACTTGCCTTTATGGGTTCACGACCCGATTATCGCTAGAGATTCCATGTTAACTGAAGGTGCCTTAGGTTGGTATAGTGAGAATACCGTTAAAGAGTTCTTGAAATTCTCTAAAACTGTAAGGGATGCACTTGGAGAATATGTTGACTTGTGGTGTACTTTTAACGAGCCAAACGTTTATTTAAACTTCGCATATTTATCGGGAATATTTCCCCCTGGGATAACCAGTAGGAAGGCTTATGAGAAAGCTCTCTTAAACCTAGTGACAGCAAATAACTTAGTCTATGAAGAATTCAAGGGGGAGAAAATCGGGGTTGTTTATAACTTTCCATATGTCAATGATGACGAAATGGAAAAAGTATTAATCTGGGATTTACTTTATAAACTTAAGTTTGACTGGATAGGTGTTAATTATTATTCTAGGATATTGTTTGAAAACAAGAAGGTGAAAAGGGGCTATGGGATGTTTTGTAACCCTAATTCCTTCTCCCTTGAAGGTAATCCCACTTCGGATTACGGTTGGGAAGTTTACCCCAACGGTTTAAAGGAGGTTTTAATTAAGGTCAGTAGAAGGTATGAGGGTAAGAAAATATACATTACGGAAAACGGTATAGCTGATTCTAGGGACTACATAAGGCCTTACTTCATCCTCTCTCACATAAATGCCATCAAGGAGTCAAGGGTTAACGTTGAAGCATACATGTATTGGTCTCTGATCGATAACTTTGAGTGGAATTTCGGTTATGAAATGAAGTTTGGGCTATACGATATAAACTTAAAACCTAGAAGTAGCGCACTCCTCTTTAAAAACCTGAAAAACTTTTAGGATATGATTAAAGAAAAGTTCATGTAATAGACTTGGATTGTACCAAAACTGCTCTTAATTTCCAAATAATTAGTGTAACCGGAGAGGGTTAAGGGGGAAAGGGTTGTTGAAACATTAACGGTTACATAATTCCCATTAAATAAAAATATGTAGTATATTTTAACGTTTGAAGGTAAGTCCACTAATTGGATTTTAGCTTGAGTTGCGTTAAAGCTAATTATTTTTAACTTGACGCCGTAAATGTTATAAGTTATATTTCCAATGACGTACTGTGTGGAATAAACTGTAGTTATGTAAGTGTGTATTTGCGTAACGGTAGTAGTATTATATACCGTCCTCGTAATATAAACTGGTTTTGGAGGGTACACGATAAAGTAGAGGCTTGAAAAAGCTAAGCCTATTACAATTACTAGAGCAAATATCAACCCTATACTTAGTTTATCCACATATAACTATTTTGGCAATAATTTATAAAATCATATCAAACTTCTCTTTTTACACTCTTCTGAGACCCTCTCATCAATAATACTGTAACGCTTGCACAGTTCTTCCTTATAGCGTCTATCAGCCTTACCTACAATTAGGTAGTAAACCTTATCCCTAAAAGAAAAATCAGTAGATGGTGGAACTAGTAAGACGGCGTTCACAAATCTGTCCAGGTTTTCATTAGCTATAAACGCCTTTTGAATTTCAACCGCTTGTGCTAGATTATTTAATCCATATCTCTTAAACTCTTGTTCAGCAAAATTCAAGGTCTTTTCCGCACTTTTAACTATCTTTTCCTTCTGCTCTATGTTAAATTTCTTATCCTTCTCTATTTTTCTAACGAATTCTGTAAATTCTCTCGAGGCAAAGTAAAGGTCAAAGGCCGTGTATTGCATTAGCAGTACATGTTCACTTAGCTTCTTTACAATATTTTCTAAGAAGGGAATTATATCGTATGTTATAAAATTTGTAATCTTAGCCTTTTCCTCGCCATAGGAATTGTTGACTAAAAGGATATAGTAGTCTGCTAAATCGAAGAATGGTTGGTAGTAAGTCGTGAGTTGGTGCTCAACAGTCTTATAATATTCCTCAATTAGTTTCTTATGCTCCCTATCTAAATCCCTTATAGCAAAGGCTTTGTAAAAATCAAAAACTTTTATATGAGGGGCAAGCCTAATCGCTTCATTTATTTCGCTAATAGCATATTCATTTCCGAAATCTACTACGTAATCGGTTATCGAATTTAATTCTGATGCCATAGTGATAATTGACAAAAGGGCGTGCTTCCAAGGGTCGTTCTGATAGAACGTTGTCTCAATAAGTTTATTCAAGTTCGTTAAACACTTAGGGTCACTCATTTTGTGAACGTAAAGGGAGTAGGGGTTTATGAAGGGGGAATCCCTAACGCTCTGTAAAAAATATGTTGCATGGGCCAAATTCCCTAGACAAGCCGATCTATAAGCTATTAAGAAACTGTATAAAGGCTTGAGCTCGGGGACCACTTGCTGAAGTATACTATATGCATCACCAGTTTGATTTAACGCATAAAGTGCTGGTAAGTAATTTACCATGAAAAAACTTACTTAAAAGGAACAAAAAAGAGTGTCTTTAAACATTTAATCCTTTATACTCTCTATAAAATCTTGAAGTAATAAATTCCTAATCGACTCCTCAAATGCGTCGTCAATGCTTATTCCTTGGCTCATAGCAATGATTTCTATTTGTCTTAACAGTTCATCATCCAACGTAAGCGTGATTTGTGCCTTCATCAAATTTCATCTCTCAGTTTAAATATAAGGATTTAACTATTCACGTGCTATCGCAATTTCGAACCTCTACTTAATAAGCTCAAACCTAATCCTATCAGCATTTTTCACATGTTTTTTAGCCATTAACTCAAATCCCGAGATTTGGCTTAAAGAGTGTAAAATTAGACTTTACTACTGCCTAAGAAATCCTTACTTCATTTTTCGAATATATTATTACGGTATTAGAACTGTAAATAATAAAGCAAATAGACATTTTTAACCACGAAAACTTCGTAAGATTTTCTCCTCCACAAAGGGAGTAATTATTACTATATATTCTGATTACCCAACTTGAAGAACCAACGGAAAATATAAGTTTAAAGACGTAAGAAAGTTTTTAAGAGAGTAGTCAAAAACCGCAATATGAAATTCGTTAGAGAATCAACGGGTCTAGTAAAAGAGTTCGGTACCTTCGACGTATTTGCACTTAACTTCTCGTTCTTAGGGCCTGCCGCAGGGATTGCTTACCCGCTTTTTATATCTGCATTCCTTCCTAACTCTAATTGGATATTGGCTGTGATTATCTCCTCCCTACTAATGTTACCATTGACCATAAATTACTATATACTCTCGACTAACATACCTAGATCAGCTGGGGATTACATCTACGTTTCTAGGGCTTTAGGACCAAGAATAGGGATAATGGTGGGGATGTCATTAATAACTGCATTCTCAATGGGTTTCCCAGTACTTGCAATGCTAGAAGTTATTATGGTAATTATCCCCGCATTACAACTCATAGGTTATTACTTAAACAATAACTCCATCATAAGTTTAGCTAACGTAATCATGAATTCAAACGTTTATCTTTTCGCGTTAACTACAGTCTTCATAATAGTTTCATTTTTACTCTCCTTCAAGGGCAAGGTTTACGCTAAAAGCGTGAGGTACCTCACAATCCTCCAGTTAATAGGTGGAATAATTTCGTTAATTGGCTTATTCATGATGAAGGGGAAAAGTATAACCGATATAACAGTCCCACAACTTAATGGGCAGACGTTCGCGTTAGCATCGGTCTTTGCCCTCTCACTTTTCGCATTTTCTAATGCCCCTTCATTTTTCGCCGGAGAAGTGAAAAGGAAGAGAAATATCTTTTTCATAGGATATATTCTTTCTTATGCGATCGCTACACTTTTCACACTTCTCTTCGTTCTGGCAATTGAATACGGTATAGGAAAAGATGAGTATATAACGTACACACTACAAGGCTGGAATCTACCCATCTACACTGGCTCCACGCTCAGCTTTTTAGCTCTACCATTTCTTAAGTCTCCGTTATTATTTCTAGTAATTGCTAGTGGTTTAACGTGGTATCTGTTATACGCTATGATAAACGTCAGTGCATCCTCAAGACTATTATTTTCAATGTCATTTGATAGAGTGTTACCGGCATTTTTGAGCGAGGTTAGGAATGGTATCCCAGTTAACGCATTGCTATTAACGTTATTATCTTCTATGCTGTTTAATTTTATCGAAGTATATCTGGGGTTGTCAGTGAGTTTTGCCATAGACGGTCTTTGGTTTATAACTTGGAACTATTTAGTAGTATCAATAGCCTCATTAAAATTGGCCAATCTTGATAGGAGATTGTTAATCACGGCACCACTCTCAATTCTAGGGCTTTCAACAGTAATAATATCAACGATATTCTATGTATTAACTTACCCTACTTTCGGGGACGTCATACTCCAGGGTAACGTTCCTTTCGACATCTTCACCGTGATCCTACCACCACTAATAGGACTTATAACATATGAGGTCTCCAGGATAGAGAGGAAAAAAGAAGGAATAGAATTAGAGTTGATATACAAAGAAATTCAGCCTGAATGAACTAGTTTTTCACACTCCACACCCTTTACCAATTCTTTACATACTACTGTATTGTCGTCATAGGCATTTAGTATATATACGATCTTGTCGCTCACGTTATCAATATTAAAAAACTTGTAACCTAATGATTCAAACATTTTCATCGCGGGTTTATTCCAGCTTCTAGTTGAAGCTAAGGAAAACTCTAGGCCTTTCTCTCTGAAAACGTTCTCAGCCCTTAATACTAGTTTCTTTCCTATCCCTCTTCCTCTAAATTTTGGCAGAACTCCTAGATAGAAAATTATGCCTATTTTGCCCCATCGCTTTAACTCTGCAAACCCTATTGGCTCTCCGTTAATATATTCCAGTATTAGTTGAGAGTTCTTTAAATTTTTTAATGCATAATATGAATCGAATTCGGAAAGAGAGGAGGAGATTAAATCTCTAATACTCATGCTCTCTTATCCTTTTTCCCATCAATCTCTTCTGTCTTTTGATTAATAAAGTTTTGGTACTATTTTCGTATTTTATTTTTTAAAACAACCAACAAAATAATGCCTATTATATCATCTATCGGTATGCCGTAAATTACTGGGTAAAACCAAGCCCACTGCCTACTAAGCCTATTACCCAGTTAAAATATATCCTCAACAGTTGAGGGGTTTGGGCTTCATTGAATTTTCATGAATTTGTATTCAATTCTCAGCCGTTGGGCTTCACCAGAGTCACGGGGCAACGCCCCGTTCATACCCCTCCGCCCCTTTAGCGGGATAACCCCAACCCACCTACTCCCAGTGGGAGTAAAAAAGAGGTGGGGAAACCCGCACATCTTGAGGTATATGTTTAGAGATGCGTTCAATTGCC
>JAPYVG010000159.1 GCA_028277025.1 Sulfolobaceae archaeon | reverse complement strand
AGTAGCTAATGATAGTGGATTAAGACCCATCTTCTTATACTTGTCTAAATTTGCTCTGAATTTATCAATTAAGCTGTCAATAGCCATCAAGTTAGCATATTCTTTTAAGAAAATAAAAAGTTAGCTAACATAGAGTTTTAGGCATTTTATGTAAATTTCATTGAAAATAAAATTGGTTTCTAAAATCTAAAATTTCGACATGTTTAAATTCTTCTCTTAAGAGTTTAAAATGCGATGCAAGTAACAGAGAGAAGATCTCCTTATTTTCACAACATTCAAAGCGTACCACCATCTATTATTAGAAAACTAATTAAAACTAATTCAATTACAGTAGTAGATATTAGACAGCCTTGGGAATATGAGGAACATCATATACCAGGAGCAATCTTATTACCGTTAGATTATTTTGAAAAACTATTCCCGTTATTAAATGCTAATTCTGTCGCCATAGTTTGTGAACATGCAAATAGATCGACTTGGTTAATTTATAATAAACATTATTTATTTGATGGATTAAAAGTTTACAATATGCTTGGAGGAATAGAATTATGGATTAGAATGGGCTATGAGATAAGTAAGGGAATGGATGAGAACGGTATGCTATGGTATAAATTATTAAAGAAATTGTTAAAATAAAATCATTTTTGCACCTAACGAAAGTCTTAAGAAATAAAAAGGAAAAGATAAAGATGATGGAAAAACTTCCGCCCTCTGCAAAACTTGTATTAAAAGTGCTTATAGAAAAGAAGGTAGTAAGATTTAAGGAGTTACAAGAGCAAACAAAATTACCAACTAGGACTTTACGTTATGCATTAAAAATTCTTAGAGAAAAGGGATTAATAAAAACCCTACCTTGCTTAGATGATGCAAGAGAAAGGATGTACTCCATATTAGAAATAGATGAGTGCTATAAATTATTTAATGATTAAAACTCCTCCATTTCTTCAGCGTACATCTCCTCGTCTAATTCCTCCTTTATATTCTTCTTTATCTCCTCTAAATGTTCTAATACTTCCTTTAATGTTCTATAGCCTGTTGGAATGTATCTAAGCCTACCGTAAGACATCATATAAGAACCGGGACATAAGAACTTAGGTCTCACTATTATGGCATCTGTATTTAGGTCTAAAATCACCGACATAGTTGCCTCTTTACTTCCTACTCCTGGATTTTCATATTGTTCGACTTCCTTCTTTTCCTCATCTATAATACCTATTATTTCAGCCTCATCTAATGGTTTTAATTCTTGTGACTTATCATACGTTACAGCAATTCGCATAAGCCTTAATTTCACTCTATTCTTAAATATTTTGTGATCAATACAGTTAGGAAAATTAGGAAAAAAATCTACTTAGTAGTAAATTCCTTTCCTATAGCCCTTATTATAGTGAATATTACGCCAAGCCCTCTCTGTATTTCTGGGTCAGATAATAATCTAATAATCCCCCCTAACGATACTTGAGGGGGAGATTCTAGAGACTTTTTGACTTCATCTGAAGTTATAGCCCTTAACATCTTAAACGGAATCTCACTAAAAGTGATATTAAAGAAGTCCAAAGCCTTAGGATAAACTTCTAAAAATTGTGACAAATATTCAGATAAATGTGTAATAGCATCATCATTTAACATATCACGCAAAGTCTTAGCAACATAAGCTAAATCAATTACAACATTCAACGCACCATTAGTATCTAATTCTTCAACTTTTGCTAGTACATTATTTACAGTTTTTAACTTTTTCATAGTAGTCTTTATTGATTGTATTGTCTCGTCATCCATTTCCTTCATAATTTCTAAAATATTTGAAATATACTTTCCTAGGTTCTGTATCGCCTCATCATTTAACATATCACGCAAAGTCTTAGCAACATAAGCCGAATTCATGAGAACATCTAGAGTACCATCTGCTCTCATGTTATCTAATCTTGTTAAAAGTTCACTAATTACAGCTGATTTATCTAATATAGTTTTAATTGCTTCAGAATTTTGTGACGTAAATTTCAATAGCTCTAATGAACTTGAAAGAACGTTGCCTAATGTCTGTATGGCATCATCGTTTAACATATCACGCAAAGTCCTAATGGAATATGACATATTTATTAAAACGTCTAAAGTACCGTCATCCCTCATTAGTTTTAACTTGTTAGTAACATCGGATAATACATCAATATTATTAATTATACTCATAGTATTTTCAAAAACCTCCCTCTTAGATAAAGCCTTGCCTAATTCTAGTAGCGAAGACAATATTCCTCCTAGGTTCTGTATCGCCTCATCATTTAACATATCACGCAAAGTCTTAGCAACATAAGCCGAATTCACTATGGCATCCAGACCACCAGTCTCTTTAAGCTCATTTACCTTCTTTAGAACTTCATTAAGTGCTGGTGTTAGATCTATAAGTTCTGCTAATTCTTCTATTTTCTTCTCATCTATTTTAGATGCTAATTTCTCTAAGTTAATTGCCTGCATAATTACCACACTGAAATTATTTGCCCTCCTTCGACTTCCATAGTAAAAGAAGTTATTCCTGCTATCTCGTCTACTAAATCTACGTAATCGTCTTTAGTGTAATTAAATAATTTACTTGCATAAGAACAAGCGTAGATTTTAACTTTCCCGCTCTTCTTAGCCTTTCTAAATAGGCTCATGTAATCCTCTTCCTTCTTCTCTACCATTGTTTTTGAAGATATGTCCTCATTCTTAACTTCGGGATTCTTAGTAAACGCCTTTACTGCATCCATTGTTAAAAAAACGTAAACTTCATCTCCCATAGATGATATTATTACGGAAGTCATTGCCGCGTATGTTAACCTAGACCTCTCATTAGAGCCCACTATTATACCGGTTTTCATTTACACCACTGCCTTAGCAGTAACTGTCCAGTACATTTTATTATACATTATCTTTCCCCACCAGTGTATATATGAAGGTGGTGGAGGACTTTCGTTCATAGTATAGCTAAATCTGATATATGTAGCTTGATCCGTACCAGTTGCTATATAACATAAAACATCTCCCCCGTAATTCTTAACACCAAAATTACCCTTTATGTCATTAGCTATATTATGGGCTACTACATAAGATTCAAAATCAGCAGTAGATCCTGCCTTAGACACTGGTAAATCAGTAGCATCTCCCATTACATATACGTTTGATTGATCCTTCATTCTTAAAGTGAATTTATCTGTAGGTACCCATCTTCTTCTATCTCCTATTCCAGAATCTTCAATAACCTTAGCTCCCATATTTGGAGGAACGCCTATTAACATATCGAATTTGAGTTTTTCCCCTTCTTGCGATTCTATAACTTTTTCATTGGGATCAACACTTTTTACTGTAAACGGAGAATGAACCTCTATGCCTCTCTGCTCAAATATCTGTAGCATGAATTTATTTGTTATAGGTCTTCCGAAAACTCCTTGAACCGGATAAGTATATATTATTTTAGTCTTATCCCTAATCCCCCTCTTTCTCAGATAATCGTCTAAAATTAACGTAATCTCTAATGGTGCTACGGGACACCTATGAGGCAATCTAGCAGTATTAACTACTATCGTACCTCCTTGGAATTTCTCTAAAGCTTCTCTCATCTTTAAGGAAGCATCAAACTCATAAGGGGTATGTGCTGCAGCCCTATAACCTGGTATTTCGTCCCATGTGTACTCCACTCCAGTAGTAATCACTAAATAGTCGTAATTATGAACTGCTCCGTCTGCGGTATGAACAGTGTGATTAGCTACATCTATCTTAGTTATTGTACCCTTATCCCCATGTAAGAATTTAACCCTAGGGTCTAATAATTCGCGTTCCTTCCTTATTAACTCCCCTGGTACTTCTAAACCAAATGCTACCAATAATTGACCTGGTAAGTATACGTGTTCGTCAGATTTATTTAAAACTACTACTTCTACCTCACCCTTATTTATTTCACTTTCTAATTTCTGGACCAATCTATTAGCTATTATCGTACCTCCTATATTTCCTCCTGCAACTATAATCCTTTTAGGCATAATCT
>JAPYVG010000031.1 GCA_028277025.1 Sulfolobaceae archaeon | reverse complement strand
GGGTGGAGTAGTGCATATTTCCTTCACGTTTGGGGTTTTCACGAGTCTAAACTCAGTGTAACTGATATAATCCCTTACCTAGAAGGGGTTAAAAAATTGCTAGAGAACGCTGAGAAGGTAATTGGGGGCTGAAATCATAGTTATCTAAATCCAATTTCTAGACAGTTTACTGACCTCCTAACTATATCTGTATTTAAACTGGGTTTGGGCTTCATTGAATTTTCATGAATTTGTATTCAATTCTCAGCCCTTGGGCTTCACCGGAGTCACGGGGCATTGCCCCGTTCATACCCCTCCGCCCCTTTAGCGGGATAACCCAAACTCACACTCCTAACGGATGTGGGGAAAACCCGCACATCTTGAGGAAAATATTAAGGGACGCGTTTAATTGCCTATCTAGGGTGAACCTACACCTCACACACCTAAAAGTTCTGCCGACCTTTCGGGAAACCCATCCACATCTAAAAGAATTTTCTCTATCGTTTAAAGTAACCATTAAAAAAGTATTATTTTCTATATCTTTTAAGATTGGCTCAATGATTTTCTCTACATAGCTAAACGGTTGTTTACTAGTCATTAAATTTAACAATTCATTAAGAACGTATTCGCAAATTACAGGTTGACCAAATTTTTTCAAATAAATTTCATTAATGCTACGGCCATTTAATAGACTCTATTGCCTCAAGGGAAGGTAATAGAAGTGAGGAACCCGTGTGAGAGAAAAGAGCCTAACATATTTTAAGCAATAGCTAAATGGAATGACTAATGATAATTCTAGATACATCATTTCTTTACTCATTATCTAAATAAAAGGGAAAAGTATCATAATGAAGCCCAAACCCTAGAGCTTAGTGCCAGAAAATATTAAAGCGTAAAGTCATCAACAAAGCAAGAGTTTTAAACGAGATTTCTTATTTTATCATGTGATAAAAAGATTAAAGATAAAGAACTTCAAGAGTTACCGTGACAGCGAGTTTGAGTTTGGGAAAGTAAATATCGTTGTAGGGCCTAACGGTTCTGGTAAAACTAATCTCGTCGACGTTTTTAGTTTTCTAAAGCAACTTATCAGACCTCTATCTTACCCGCCTTATCCTTTCATTCGATGGGGAGATTACAAGAACGTTGTATTTATGCAAGATGAGAATTCGGACATCTCCTTTGAGATCGATGGTGAATATAAGGGTAAAGGTTACCATTATGAGATTTCGCTAAATAAGTTGCAAATAAAAAGGAAATTATAAATTTTGACTCTTACAGTATGGAAAGAAGAGGCAACGTAATAAGATATGAAAATAAAGAGATGACAATTCCCGATAATTTAAGTGTATTTAACTTATTTTTTACACAACCTCTAATAGCATTTAATCTCACTGTCACCCTTCCACCTGAACTCTTGAATTTTATGACGAATTTCCTAAATGACGTAGGAGTGTTCAGAATAGTTCCTCAAATAGCAGTATCTTCAGTCCATTTCACATTCCCAGAAGCGTTAGATGAAAACGGTCGCGGGTTAGTTAAGGTGATAACCAATAACTTGTCTAGAATTAATAATACTAAACAAGTTTATGATTTCTTAGTTGAAAACAACATCTCTCTAAGACCGGTTTTCACTGAGGACGGAAATATAAGACTACATTTCATTGAAAAGAGTGAAAACAACAAAGAGCTGATTTTACTGCCCACATCAGTGCCTGACGGTTTTATAAAAATGTTGACAATCCTTGTAGCTGTGTATCTGTTAAAAATGTCGACAATTATTATCGACGAAATAGAGAACTCCCTCCACCTTAAGTACATTGAAAGACTAGTTGATATAATGCGTTATTCCGACTCACAGTTCATAGCAACTACGCATTCGCCACTATTTATCGACTTCATGGATCCTTCAGAAATAATAATTCTTGATAAAGAAAGAGGAGAGACTAAAGTTAATAAAGTACAAGAGCCAAAGAAATTGAAGGAAGAGTTGACTGAGAACGGAATCTTGTTAAGTGAATGGTTATTATACTAAGTGAAAAATAATGAAAATAATTCTAGCTATTACAGAAGATAAATACGGTTGCAGTGCAATCGCTGAATTAATCAGAAAACTTGAAGTGAACAAAAAGATAGATGAAATCAAATTAGATTGCCATTCCATGGGAGGAAAAGGAAATATAATCTCTGTAAAGACAGTAAGAATTGTAAAAGTCCCATTTTTAAAGGATACGACAAAATCATGATCTTTGTGGACAGCGATAATGAAGACTTCCAAATACTGGAAAATAGGATAAAGAATATGTTAAAAAGAAATGGTGTAGATATGAATAGAGTTTGTATCATTGTTTTCAATCCTCATATTGAAATACTCTTAGCACCACAAGAGAACAATCCGTTAGAATATTTGAGAACGCATGATAGATATGAAAAGAGTGACTTACCTAGACGTATAAGAAACATAGACTTAAATACGGTCTGTAAATTAGAAGTTTTTCAGAAAATTGTGAAAACCTTGAATGACCCTTAATTGTGGACATCCCCCAATATTCGATAATTCACTCCATACATAGGCTTTCTAAGGATAGGAGTGAGATGAAAGTGTAGGGACAAACGGCTGGGAGAAGTCGGTTGCTAGCACTTCTTACCTAACAATCCTGCAGGTTAAGCATGCTCCTTAAAATCGAATAACATGTACACCTCTTGAAATGATCGTATTTAGAAATATTACTTCTCTTCTAATAGGAATGAAAATCCTACCCTCAATTCTAAAACTGCGTGCATACCGTACGCCATGTCATTATAACTTAAAAGAAAGAGTATTAATTAAATGGTATTACTCTCTGATTTAGTTTTGGAGTATACTCCATAACTCTTCCGATTAACTTTTGGAGTATACTCCAAAAGTTTAAAAATGCAAAAAACTCCTATTATGCGTGAACGTTGAGGAAATAAAAAGCGTTCTGAAGGAACAAAGAGAGGACGCAGAAAACTTAGTGAGTAGGGCAATACCCAGAGACGTGCCTAAGGAGGAGTTGTTAACAAACCTATCAATCCCAAACGTCCTAGCAATATTAGGGGTTAGGAGGAGCGGGAAATCTACTCTATCACTCCTATTATTAAAAGACAAAAACTTTGCTTATGTCGATTTTGATGATGAGAGATTGAGAAATTTAAAATCTGACGATCTGCATATTGTTGAACAAGCAATTTACGAGCTTTACGGTAACGTGGATTACATACTTTTTGACGAAATACAGAACATTCAAGGTTGGGAGTCCTTCGTGAGCAGATTGAGGAAGACTAAAAGGATAATATTAACCGGGAGTAATTCTAAGTTACTTTCCGGTGAGCTTGCCACAAGCCTAACCGGAAGGCATGTGGACTTCACGCTCTTCCCCTTTTCCTTCAAGGAGTTTCTAAGGTTTAAGGGAGTTAATTACTCCGAACCGCTTACCACAAGGGAGAGGGCTGAGATTAAGAACTACTTGAGGGAGTACATGAGCATAGGAGGTTTCCCTGAAGCGTTACTACTAAACAGTAGGCAAATAGTCAACAGCATTTATAATGATATACTGTTCAAAGACGTAGTGCAGAGGCTTAAGATAAAGAGGATATCTAGGTTTAAGGACTTTTCCTCAGCAGTAATTTCCCTTTACTCTTCTGAAGTTTCTCTAAATAGAATTGCTAGAATGCTCAGAATTGATTATAAAACTGTTGACGAGTGGTTTTACGGTCTGACCTCAAGTTACTTAATTTATTCCGTGGAAAGGTATACCGGAAAGTTGAGCAGAATTGCAGAAAACAAGAAGGTTTACGTAGTTGACATGGGTATTATTCAAGAAGTCTCTATAAAAAAGGATATGGGGAGATTAATGGAGAATTTAGTCGCAATACATTTGCTTAGGAAAAACCAGAACAAGGGAGTTTATTTCGTTAAAGGGGAGGACTACGAGGTAGACTTTTTAGATGAGAAAAACGGGGAGTTAATCCACGTTGCTTATGATGAGGAAGGGATAAAGGAGAGGGAGTTAAGTGCTTTAACTAAAGCCTCCTCATTTTTGGGTTTTAAACCTAAAATCGTAACGTGGGACATGGAGGACATAATGGATTATAACGGTAAGAAAATAGAGTTAGAGCCCTTGTGGAAGTTTTTATTGGGATGACACGGCCTCTTCAGTTTTCGCTTAATTGCGTCAAAGGTACCAGTACTGACTACTTATATCACAAATTTTTGTGACATCTTTTTGACTTCTTTCATATTAGGTCTATCCTTTGGGTTAGGAGATGTCATTTTTACCTAATATATTCTTACTCTCAAGAACGGTGTTGTTTACATAAGATAAACGCTATGTTCAAAGTATATAAAGTAAACTTTATATGCACAATTTCCTATTCTTACGTTATGAGTGAAATTATTAGAGTTAGTAAAGATGTGAAGGAGAAGTTAGTTAAGATTGCTGCTGAACTGCAATTGGATAGGGGTAAGAGAGTTAGCTTAAATGAGGCTGTAGAATATTTAATAACTTTTTATTATGAGGAGAATAAAAAATCTCAAAGGAATGCTCAATTACTGTTTTTCCTTTTAGGTTCTGCAAAAGGAATTAGAGAGGAATTAGAGAGGTCGAGAAGGGAAGATGAGGGTAGTAGTTGATACTGGAGTACTAGTTGAGGTTTTAGAAGGATCGGATTTAGGAGAAAAATTCCTCAAGCTGGTTAATAGTAGTAAACTAGAGCCAATAATTACTAATCTGACATTAATTGAGTTAACTTATACAATATGTAGGAATGGAATAAATAAGGCTAGAGAATTAGTTAAGAAGTTGCTAGACTCAGGTTATTTTGAAGTAGTTAATGCGTTAGAGTTTGCTGACCATATAATACAGATGAAGTGCAATAATTCTATTTCTATAATTGATGCTTCTGTTATCGCAACAGCCAAAGGACTAGGAATTCAAGCATTGTTTAAATTAGAGAAAGAATTGAAAGATAAAAAGTTAGAAAATGTCATATTTATAGAGAATATCTAGCTTAAGAGCTCTTAGTTGAAGTGTAACTACAACAAAACGGCCTACATCACAGTCATATCTGACTAAAATGTTTTATATAAGGAGGCCAGTTATTAAGTTCCAGTTAGTAACAACACGCGTACAATATAGAATTAGGCACTAACTCTTTTCATTAAATTAATTTCTACTCCACTTAGAAATAGCTGATGCGACAGTATAATAATAAAGTGTACAGTATTGCGCCATAGTTGACATAAGGTAATCACTCCTGAAATTTCATTATACGCAATCCTTGCCTGGGCGTATATTTCATCCCAGTTGTACAATGCCGTAGGTAAACATATTGGTAACGTAAATAAGACGTAAGGCGTGATGTCTGTAGCGTATTTTACTAGATAATAACTGGCCATAAATATGTTAATGAAAAAATATAATGCTATGGAGAAAAGTAAGGCTGACTTTTGATCAGAAATGAAGCTAGTAAATACATCGTCGATGTTATTGGTATTGTATATAATAAAAAGGAGCAATATTAATAGTGCTTCATAATCGTTCACAGTAAAATACTCCTCTACTGATGACGAAATTATAGTAAATGAGAGCAGCGATAAAATTGTGGCTAAAATTGTTCTCTATCACTTATGACGTCGTTAGATGTAGGTAACTCAAAAGGTAAACCTCCTTTTAACCATTTTTCGGTCAACTCTTTAACTTTCTTTTTTCTTTCTATTTCTTCTACAGCCCTATTTATGCCGTATAGTATAATCAGGTTAAACGCCTCGTTTTTAGATTTAGCCAAACCCATCTCAACCATCTGCTCTGCAATCTCATAGTACTCATCTTTTACTTTTATTGTTACTATCTTCATACTTTTATCCTACTAACAAAGTGATATAAAACTTACTTCAGTAAAATTAATATAAGCCAATTAAGGAAAAAGGAGGATTAGGTGTCCCTTAAAGAGGCTTTCCATCTCCTTAACTCTCTTTTGTAAGAATTTTCCTCACTTCAAGTTTAGAGCAATCTACTTTAGAAATTGTGTTATATCCTATTTTCTCATATTTCAAGAAAGTCTTATAGTTAGGATTACTACTAACAACTATGTTATATTTCTCAACTAAATCCTTCTTAATAACACTACCTTCAAGTATTGCAGTTAGCATTTCTTTCCTCCTATGATGAGCAATGTCGAACCCTAAACTAATCTTATCAACTTTCCCCATAACTATTAAATCGTCCTCTAAGATATCGTCTATAATGCAGTCGGGTATTAAAATCGGGGATAGTGCAAGATAGTAATCGCCAGATAGATCTTTAGCTCTCACGTCGCAATGATCTTGAACTTCAATCTTAACAACCCTTCCTTCTCCACCAAAATTAACTACTATCTCGTTTGTTTTGCCGTCATCGCCCTCTAAATTCAGATTACCCTTTACGAATATTACGTAATTTACCTCCTTCTTAAAAGATAAGTACCTTGCAGTATATAGGTAGTGCTCTTTGACTATTTTCTTTTGCCTATCTAAGGATATTCCAACTCTATCTTGAAAATTAATTAATTCAAATAGTTTATTCTTCTCGCTGTAGAAAATGTCATAAATTTCCTTTTCCCAATTTTCGTAACTCTCACCAGTACTTTCAAAAATTTTTGGCAAACTACACAAGGTATTACTATCAATCAGAGCAAACAGATTCCCCATCCTTAATGGATAAAAATAGCTTTCGTTACTCTCTACTAAGGTCCCGTAGATATTCACATCTTTAAGTTGATGAGTTAATGTAGTAAGCCAATCCTCCTTTTTATCTCTATTATTAAATTTAATATATCCTAACATTCCCGCAATTGTCGAAGGTCTGGGAATTATTAACGACTGTGCTGCAGTGTGGGAACCCGTGATTAAAGGTTCAAACTCTCCTTGACTCCTAAACATTAACGGTTCTAATGGTTTTATTAACACTCTCTTCATCACTTCTCGCCACCGTAAATTATTCTAAGAGTATAAACAATGTTAGAAATTAGGTCATTAGGAATTTTAATCGGATAATTTTCAGTAGTTAACCTAACACCGTATAACTTCTCGTCTATAGTAAACTCAACGTGTTTTCTAAGAGAATTTCTTTTTATCCAATCCTTTACTAAGAATTCAGTTAAATACTTCTCATCACTAGCTACGATTAAGTGTTTATACCCCTCATAATCATAAAGTAAGGACATGGAAATATGACCCTCCTCGATCCTCTTCTTTAATTCTAATATTAAGTCTATGATAGAGGCTATTTCATTAAAGTCACTCACAGAGTTAACTATAGGTCTTTTTAACGATAATGGAATTACTGATGTTAAACCTTGATATCTAAATATTGCAACATCCTTCTTAGCGTCCTTATATTCTCCGTTATACATTACTCTATATCTTATCATTTCCTTCCCCTCCTCTAAAAGATTATAAGAATCATTTACGACGAAAAATAGAGGATCGGCATAATGTGCTATAATTACAGAATACGATCTGCCCACTACAGGTAATGAAGGATAGTAAGCATTATTGATTCTAGCAAATCCATTCTCTAAACACATGTTACCTAATCTTCCAGTACTAACCCCTGCAAATGCCCTCCTACTCTCCTTAACAAAATCTAAAACTTCATCTACTGGCAACATTGCCAATAAATCATCTCCCCCCGCATAAATTACAAATCCCTTATGTTTATTAATCAATTCTAATTCTACGAGAAGCCCCCTATTGAGTGCTGAAGAAATCGATACATGCCAAGCGGGAGTAACTATTATCCTTCCCTCTTTCAAAATAGTTCTAAAATATTCAAGACTGTTTTCGACTTCTTTCTCTACGTCTATCTTTTCGAGTTTTTTACGTAACTGAGGATTTGCCCTAAACATTACTTCGTTAGAATAAATTTTCACTGCACATGAACACTTATCTGAATTTCCCCTTATACACTCTAATACTGTCTTAACGTAATCTACTATTGGCCCACTTCCGGCATTTACTAAATATTCCTCTAATAATTTACTTACTTCCTCTTTCTTTTCACTAATATTAGCGTAATCTCCAGAATCAATAATTCCAGCCAAATAAGGAGTTAACTTACCTTCTAACAAATCCCCTAAGTAATCGCTATCAGCCCTAACTAAAGCGTAATAAGGTGATGGAAAAGTTATTCCATGTCTTCTAAAGAGAGAGAAATAATATCTCCTCCTCTTTTCACTAAACCAATACTCCTCAGGATCTATAGTAAGATTTATCCCAGTATAGTAATTTTTATTAAACCACTGCCACATAGAAAGCATACTCTCATTAGGCTTCTCGCAAACTTCCTCTTCCTTTAGATCTTCACAGATTTCGTTTTTCTTCTCAATCATTTTCTCAAAAGTTTTAATCGATGCAATATCACTAGTTGACGGAATTTCTATCTTAACATCTTTACTAACGATTTCATTTACAATCTTCTCGACGCTGTAAAGATCTCCTAGCAAAAGAATTCTCATAAGTCTGGGCTCAGCACCTAAGGCCCTTTTCACTAAACACCATGGGCAAAGCCTCTCACCTGGTGAAATCATATTCTTTATAGATCTTACGTCTTTCTCGTCTCTCGCAATTCCGAGCTCAATTAATTTTTTCTCGAATTCGTCTTCCTTGGGCATTATAATTACCGCTGGCAAAACACCACATGAAGTACAGAATTCGTAACCTCTTTTAGATTTCTCACCAATTTGAGGTAACTTGTCAAATTTAGTTAATTCAAATAATTTTAAGCGTGACTCGGGAGTAACTTTCACTAATTTACTCTTCTTAAACTCACTAACTAATTGACGATATTTATTGTCGTAAATCTTCCACGAATCTGAGCATAATTTGCTATTGTTAAATATCTCATCCTTAGTTACACTCACTTGTTTCACACGAATGTTTAAAGGAGTAGTTTGAAGTAAATCCTCCGTCAGTTTTAACACTCTACATACTAAATTCCAGAAACCATCTTCCCTCTTTAGTTCAGAATAACACTTTAATCCCTCAATTAGCTTACGCCAACCTTCATTATATCTCTCCTTTACCTTAGAAATGAAGTAATTATCGTCTGGAACTTGCGCATATTCTTCACCTTTCCTTGTTAACCCCGGTAAGATTAACGTAATCCTACCAGGTATTATCGGATAGGGCGGGATTTCCAATTTCTCAAACAGATCGTCACCATTAAATATGTACTTAGTTATTAACTTCTTTATTTCATTTATAACATCCTCTGATATTTTTTCTTTTCTTAATTTTTCTAAAAGGTAAAACGCATAAAATTGATTAAACCTTAACGAGGGGAAAAGTACAACGTCCGGGCCGTACTCCTCAATAAACCAAGTAATTACGTACCAGAGTAAAGCTGACACTAAATAACTAGAAATCCATAAGTCCCTAGTCTTCCTTCCCTTGCTTATGAAGTCCGCAACTCCTATAGTATCTATTCCTAGTAAGTAACCTTTTGCTCCTCTCTCTAGACTAAATATCCAGTTCATCATTGCAGCAGTTGCATATAAATGGTCAAATATTGTGTGAGTAGGGTTTCTAGTTTCTGCAGGAGAATTTTCATATCTAGAATCTATCCATATTAGTTCATAAATTAGATAAAACAATTGATATTTCAAAATATTAAGATTAGTTGTATTTGTAACATTTAATAGCTTTTTATATTCTGATATTAAATTATCTAGTTCAGATTTATCTTTAGGAAATAAATTGCCTACATCTCTTTGAATGTTTGATAGAAGTATGTTCTTTAAGAATATTGATCTATTTGTAAATAAGCTATATTCTTTATATACGATACTACCTAGATATCTATCTATGGAACTAGCTAATTTGTCTGCATTATCAACTGTTTTAGAATTAATATCGCCGAATAGTTGATTGATTATATACTTAGCCACTTTTTCATGTCTTTTCTTTGCTTTTACGCTTTCTAATTGCTTTGTTAGTTTACGTGCACGACTTGTTATCACCCACGCCTTATTTGGGGGATCATGAAGTAATGCCATAATTTTGTAGTTTAAGAATTCTTCTCTAGAATTATCTTTAGTACTCATCTAATCACCTCTATCTTACTTAATTCAAATAAGGAATAACCAACTGAAGACCTAGCGCCTAAACCCCTCATAATCACCAGAGGTAAGGAATCGCATATGGGTTTTCCAACATCTTCCCGTTTGTAGTATATTAAAAAGCGAAAAGTCACTTTAGGAGCTATAGTTAAATGTATAACTGGCGTTGGTTCTGCATCAGCCTCAGACTTCTTCTTATTATAATGAGGTGTAATTACGTCTGGTACAGACAAGAATTTCTCAGCCTTAACCGGATATGCATCTGTAAAGTTTACATTACCCTCCCTCTCCTCATCGCCGAAAATTTCTTTAGCCTCTTGCTCGCCTAGTTTATCCTCAATATAACTTCTCACAATACCTTTAATTTCAGATGCAGGTATGTAAGGCAAGTTCATGTAGGGATCGAAAGAAATCCCAGAGTCAAAAATCAGCTTACCTAAGGAAGTTGAAACTCCTATTAAAGCCCTCGTCCTAGTAGTTATCTCAACGTCTACTATCGTGTATTTTAACGACTTTAGTATTTCCTTGAGATTATCAAAATATTTCCTTACTTTTTCGCCGTCTAATTTAAAGTTCTTTGAGACAAGTTCAGCTACTTCCCTCTTAAATGTGCTCCTCTTCGCTTCTACGTCCTTAGTTTTATTTTCATCATTTAGGATTATAATTTGATACTTTAATAGTGGGTTATTAGCACTATAGGACTGGTTATTTGAAAGAAATTCTCCAAAGTCATTGTATACTACGCTAGTCAAACTTAATGCAGAGAATAAATTAATATCTTTTGCAGATATTAGCTTATTTATAATATTATCGAATATTAGATTGATGCGATTTAACATTTTCACTCACGCAGTCCGCTAAAGTTTTAAGATCTTTACATATCTTATTGTAATTTACCTTAACTGGATTATTTGTAATGTATTCGATATATGATGGAATTAATAGATACGTTAAAAGGAAAGTCTTTCCATTGTTTATAGTTAATATTTTAAATCTTAAGGCCGATGGCCTACGTTTTTTGTCATTAAAAATACTAGAGTATTTTCCACGCCATGAGGCAAAATCGAAGCTGTTGCATGCCAACGATTTTAAGTAATCATCAATACACTGCGTATTATCAATAACACTTTTTTCGTTTGCTCTATTTCCACAAAATAATACTAGAAACGCAAGGTAATTCTGAATAAGTTGGATGCATTTTCCTTCTTTTGTAACTGCTTCTGATACAGTATCAAGTATGCATTTTACTTTATTTGGGTCAGCTTCATTTACAAACAAGGTATGTTCTAGAAATGATCCTAGAGTAAAATAAAAGTATACCATGTTATTATTGAAATCAACTTTTACTAACCGATGTTTTTCATCGGGGAAAGGAACCTTATATTCTATGTTATGAATTAGTTGTACTAATTTATCTTTAAGCTCTTTCTCATTTTCTACCTTTAAAATTTCATTAATATAACTTTCTAAGTCACTGCATACTCCATCATAGCATTTTGCATAAACTATTGATAAACTACCAAATCCCCTACTGGTTTTCCTTCCGATCCCTCCTAATAGTATAAAAACTAATAAACTATATAACGCAAACTTAAGCTTAGCATCAAAGTTTTTCTCCTTTTCACTACTCTTATCTAGATAAATGTTAAGAGTAAATTCAACTTTTGGTTTAATATTAAAGTATTCTAAGTAATCTGTAACTAGATTATCTAATATTTCCTTAATCGTCTTCTCGCTAAATGAATTAGCGATGTCTACATGAACTTTCTTAAAACCTAATAATTCGAAGGTGAGTAACTCATTATTATTAACTAGACTCTCAATTTCGTTTACGTTTAAATTAGACCTATACGCTAAAGGAATTCTATTACAGATTTTTCTTCCTTCCTTAATAACTAATTCGTTACCGCTTATATCAAAAGTCGCCCTTTTATAATTCTTTTTCCTTAAACAATTTACAGTATTTACAGTAGAGCATTCTACTTTCCTATCTAATTCTATTTCAAATCTATTATTACATTCTTCAGTTATCACCTCTAACCTCACTGCAGACTTCTTGTTTTCACTTCCAAAAACGTCTTCAAATAGCCTATCTATTGACTCATAAGTGTAAAGCTTCCTCTCTATAGTGTTGGCTACAGTATTGAATAAAACCCTATTCCACCACCTCCATAAACCCTTAATTTCAGTAGGCCTAACGTTCTCTTCATAAAATTCGTTTATACTATGCCTATTATAACCTCCGGTTAACGGATAAATAGCCTTTAGCCTAAAAGACATTAACAACTCCTCCATTTACCTCACCTCTATTATAGCCTCAGCCAATCTCTTTATTGCCATTAAATACCTCTTTATCCTGGCGGAAATTATAGGAGACAACTCATACAACTTGCCTATGAGTTCTAAACGGTTATTCTTGAGTTTATCAATTAGAAACTCTCTATTTATAATGTTTCTCTCAGACAGATAGTACAGAATGACAAACAAATAGGCCATATAAGAAGCCTCATCACTACTGCCCAGATCAATGCTCTTTGAAGAGGAAGAATTTAATAACGCGATTAGTTTATCTATCTTATCATTATTCTCTAACCCAGCTTTTGATATTATGTAAAACAACGTGGGGATGAACCCAGAAGTATATATCTCCTCCACCAAATCCCTAGCCCTACTCCTAAATTTACTCTTAGCCTCTCCTTTTAGAGAATTTAATACCTTATTGAACGCGTCAAGAGCTAACTTGTAGTCATCATAAGGCATCTCTTCCCCACCATAACTCAACTATTCCCTTTCCTATAGTCTCCTTACCGCCAAGAATAACGTATTTCAGCTTCCTTAAAATACAGCTGATAAATATTGCATTCTCCTTACTTTCCTTGCCTAAAAATGCAGAAAAGAAAATAGTCTTCATCGGTACGTATTCCTCAGACCACAAACCACCGGTTACCACAGTTTTCTTATCCTTATCTATCCTTATCCTCCTAACCCTAATTAAAGACCTATTGATTACCTCCTTCCCTATAGAATCTTCTAATACCAGTAATGGAACATCATCATTAGTTATATGGAGAATTTTAACGTCATGAGCCTCCTCCAATTCAACGTGAAAGTCCTCATTTAAGATAGCGGTCTTCAAACTACTGCCTAGCGTAATGTTCTTTCCTTTCTTCTGAAGCACTCTATCAATTCTATCAATAGTATTTTGCAAATTACTTAAGGAAGCGTTAGACAATTGAGAGATCGAGTCCAAATACGATTTAACCTTCTTTAAGAGCTCATATGTGGTAACGTAAACCCAAACGTGGGGTTTTGCGTTATCAATTTCGATAATCCTTGAGGGTATAGCAAAAAGTATTGCGTCCAAAAAAGTACCTAATGAGGCTTCCTCAGGGTTTTCATCCTCGCCTAGTACCTTATAAATCAGGTCTCTTTTATTTGGAAATTCCTTTAAAAGAAACGACTTTATTGCCCCCTTCAAACTTGAAGCGTAAATTGTAGGATAGCCTAGCTCGTCCCTCTGAAAAGGTAAGTCTATTTCCTCATCTACAGATGAGCCGGAACCTACGTGAAGATGAGTAATCGCGTGAATAAAAAACGGTTCAGAAAAAGTGTAATAAGGCATAGAGGTTCCTTCCAATTTATATACTATAATAATTGATTATATCACTAAGTTTCTCTACTAGATTATCGATATCTTCATTAGGAATTTTATATAGATCAACAATTCCTTTTATTTTCTTATTAAATTCTTCTTTTTCATTATTATCAATTTTTAAGGAACGATAATTAGTTTTTCTTACAGGTTCTAATTTGGCTTTTAAATCAGTTATTAAATTAATCTTTATGTCATTCTGAAGATTAACGTTAAATTTCCTTATAAAATATAATTTGTTCATTACTTCATCTTTAGAAAAAATAATTTCTTGTATAGATAGGTCTTGACCAGGTTGCTTTTTTTCACCATTTGGCTCTTTTTTACCGTTTACGAGAATTCCTTTAACATAATCACAAGGATCTAGTGTTTGAACTAACCCTAAACTATTTTCATTTATAGCATATCCGGTAAGAACTAAAATATTATAAATATCAATCCTGTTATTATTCTTATTTATTTTAGTAATATGTTTATTATTATCTAAAATTTTAATTCTAATAGGGGTATTATTTTTTCTTAAAGTAAAAGTAAGAGTTTTTCCATCATACTCATAGTATACATCATTTACTAATGGGACAAAGACGTATTCATCGGCAGTTCCACTTGCCATAATTTAGAGTATATTTCATAATATAAAAATAACAGATTCCATAATACGATGTTATCCTAAGGGAACTTCATATGCTTTTCCTACGGAAATCTATATAAACTATTCGCGTCATTAGGGCGGTAAAGTATAGCAATATAATATAAAAATATAATATAAAACTTAATATATATGTTTATCTTTACGGATATAATCGGATTAATAATATATTATGGTGATTAATTCATTCATTGATTTTAAAATAAGAATATAAAATTAAATCCTTTTAAGTCGTACATTAGATTAATTGCCAAATTTAGCTATAAGAGTAATTATTTAATAATTCTCGATAAATCCGGTAATAAAAGAGTTAAAGGACTTTACACGATATAAAAATTGGCAAGCTATTACACTTATCTGTCGTAATTTGTAAATTATCCTTGCCTTGTAAAAGATTTTAACGAACTTGAGCAAACTCTTCTTTGCATTTTTTAGAGACTTTAAGCCAAATTTATCTCCTTCTTTAAATATTAATCTCTCAGCATCGTTAACCGTTTAATAATGCGTTATGTGAATACTAGAGTTATGAGCGAGAAAATTTTTCATAAGTTATGATTTCCTTGCGTAAAGTTCTGCAATTTCTACTCATTTTTGCATGCTAATAATTATTCTTATCTAGTTTTACAAAAATAATTCAATGAAAACTTTGTTGTCTTGTGGATTTAGCTAATAATGTAGAGTGACGTGAAAAATTATACTTATGAGCTGTCAACTCCCGAGTTTTTCAAATCCATGAATGATGTAGTAAATTCCATTTTTAAAACACTTAAACCGTACCAAACACTTACATCTATAGATAAAAGAGAATACGAAAGACATTTGCGAAAAGAAGCCTCCCTAAAATTTGAGCTTAGTAGAGCGTTAAGAGAAAGCGGATTCGGTGTAGCGGTTGAATATGGACTAATGAGACCTAGTTATTTAACCCCTCGAATAGAGTAGACCTTGCAATAATTAAAGGAAATAGCGTGATTCCCATAGAAGTAAAGGCCAAAAACCTGGAATTAAAGGATTCTCACAAATAAATAGATACATGGAAATATTTAATTCTCACATAAGAGTTTTAGCATATTATGACAATTATGGAGCAACTCTTGAACTATATACTGAACTTAACTATAAGGACTTTCACATTAAGTTTAGCAGTGTTACTGAACCTTCGCCCAGGCTATTTGTACATCCCTTAGCATATTCCTTACCGTTAACGTAAACTACATAAGGTTGATGAGGAGAAGTAAAATAAACATAAAAGTCATCAACAGTCAATGTGGATGAATTGAACCGTTAACATCTTCCAAAACCGCTGTATAATTGAAAGGTTTAGTAACGTTAATCCAACCGTTTACCGGTGAACCCATTAAAGGTAAAGTTAAAATAGGGTTGACCCAACCAGTTTTGGGAAAAACCCATAGTCTGCCGGTAAATGTTAATAACAGATCATAAGAACCAGGTTGGCCGTCGGGATTATGAGGATTAAATTTTCCTCCATAGACGACGATACCAGGGTTCCATCCAGTAGACGTATTATCCTTACCTATGAATGTTATTACCCATTCGCCAGAGCTATCGTTTATTTTAAATATAGCAAAAGAACCCCCTATACCATCCCGTATCAGGGGTTTCTCACTTATTTCCTTTACTCCCGCAGTAATGAAGGGAAAAGCAGTACTATTTATATCATGTTGAGTTAAAGAAGAGTGTGGACAACAATTTTGTTAATTCAGTATAAATTATATAAGGTGTAAATTTAATTTCAATTCAACACAAGATTTATCAGTTAATAAAATATAGTGCTGTAATTTTAACCATGTCCAAAAATTTTATTGTGAATCAGAGAGTTTAAATGATGCAACTTTAAGGAAATTTTAACCAAATTTCAAATAAATGAAATTGTTGTCCACACTCTTAAAGAAGAGGAAAGAAATTAACAAAACCAAACCTCCGTAAAGTAGTGAAAGGATGAGAAAAGGCCTCAACGACTTCTTAGTTGCTATAATGAAATTCGTTAAAGAGATTATGGGCTGAATCCTTTTTCACGTTGATAGAAATCTTTTTGTCTGTTTATAACAAACTTTTGTTAATAAATGATGACCTCTCACGCCGATGTGGGTGAGGGGATTACGGAGATGTGAGCCCCGTGCCGTTGGAGTCCCATTACCCATGGGCTAAGTCCCTACACTCGATCATGATTGAACATAAAATGATTGAAATGATAGTGTAGGGACAAACGGTGGAAAGCCTCTTCAAGGGATGGATAGCCCCCTTATATTTCTTTTTCTATAATGGCTAGGAGGGTTAAAGCGATCAGAGCTACTGTTTCAATGAAGATAGCTACTATCAATAGAGAGATAAAGGATTAACCCCTGAGTAGCTCAATTATCATGCTATGGACATAATATCTATTTTCTCTTTAGCTGAACAAACTTTAGGCTAGGCCGATAAACTTCCTAATTTAGTTGGACAGTTTTCCACATGGTATCACTTCCGGTACTAACATGTCGGTAAAATAATATAACCAGCGATAGGTGTTAGTTATGATATCCATATTTCTCTCGATAAATTCCTTGACCTTGTCAACGTCATTAGGGTTAACCACAAACACAGTTACGTATCTCACATTATTAGCCCTTAAATACAAAGACCTCCTCACTAGAGTGTTTATAAATGCTGTGCAAAAATTCATCTTGTTTAGTAACGTGGGAAGATCCCTGCCCTGCATTGCTGTTAATTCAATGATTTTAATTATCAGTTCGCCTTTTACATCTCTCACTATTTCGATAGCATCGCAGTGCTCACGCGAATTAATGCCAATCTCCTCTAAGTTACCGGTGTAAAATTTTCTTAATTCCTCATCTTCTACTTTATTTAGTCCCCTAAAAACCTCTTCCATGTCTATAAAAAGTAACACATTATCGTCTTTTATGAAAAACTTGCAGCAATTTTCCTCAAGTACTCCCTTCTCGACCTTTAAACTTACCATAATCTCTCACCTTTGTTCGAACGTCTCTAATAGGATTTCTTAACTCAAGTAAACTACGTCACTTTTGCCCGAACAGTCTCTTCGAATGAAGTGATGAAAACCACCTAAACTCCTTTTCCAATACGTCCTTAGTACCAGGCAAACCCCTCACGACATGGTCGATACTCACGTCCTTAACCTCTCCCTCGGTAAAGTGATATACTTTAACCTTAACTTTTTCATTAGCCTTTTCTACAGCTTCTGCTAACGCTTCGTAATCCTTCACTTTCAAGTCCTCAAACAAGTCCTTTAACTCCTCCTTAGTGGGCTTTAACATACTCAGGTGGGCGATAGTGGAAACTATAGTCTGGCTGTGAGTAGAAATCACGATACGGTTAATTGAGGATAAAGCGTAAAGAACCATACCCATTAGTAGTTGTAATTCCTCGTGTAGTTGTGTTTCAGGTTCTTCAAACAATATCAGACTCCCCACCTTTACCGAGAGCAAGAAACTTACGATCTCTAGTATTGAAGCTGAAACGTACTCCCACGGTATTATCTTATTTTCCTCAATGTAAACTAAGTTCCCGCCAACATTTGCTATCTGTCCTTTCAATAGCGGTTTTATTAAGTTGAATACTTTCTCGTTGTATGTAGTTAAGCCCTTGAAGTATTCCGTCAGATAATTAGGTCTTGTAATTTTAAACGGGGGGTTTATTGCCATTACCAATTCTCTTCTAATCATATTAGATATAATTGCTTCCAACCACGAAAAGGGGGAAGGCGATACCGACGTGAGAGAGTTCAAAATTTCTTGTAATATAAACTTCTGAAGCACTAGGAAAGACCTACCATAAGGAATGTAAACAACGCCGTTGATTCCATTTTTGCTTAGAGACTCGTTAAACCCTATGCAGTACTGGGAGTTTACTCGCTGTTCTGCAATATTCAACATAATGGTGGAAATAGATGAAAGAGTTTCGTTTAAGCAGGTTTCACTTACATCAGGGACATCAACCTTAACTTCTCCTTTATCACCGTTGACGCTGATTTTGTAAATTGTGTTACTAAGGGAAAACCTTAAACGTTTTATATCCTCGTCACTACACGTTTTCGTAAAATACATTGGAGGTAACGTTGATGGTCTGTACTCCTCTTCATAACTCAGTTTTTGAGTAAGTATGAAATCCAAAACGTTTATAGGTTCTAGTTTAAACTCCCCTTCTGGTAATGAATCACTTATGAAACTCTTGTAGTTTTCCTTCGTTCCCTCTCTGTCGATAGTGAAGCGTAGGAGAAACAAATTATCCTTTACCTCAAAGCTGTCCTGCTTTAGCTTAATGAGATTACCTGGACAGTAAAGGGAATAAAATAACGCTTTCATAGCAGTGCTTTTGCCGGTGTTAGGCTTTCCAACGAA
>JAPYVG010000158.1 GCA_028277025.1 Sulfolobaceae archaeon | reverse complement strand
AACTACCCTCCAGGAAGATAATCAAGAAACTGGTTAGCCAATGCATAGGCTAAGGTATCCCTAGAGTAAAACCTAGGGCTAAGGTTAATATACTCAATTAAAATTAGTATAATTTGGGTGAGCACGGGAACCTTCCATCTGTTTCCATGTGCTCACCTCTAATTAATTCCAGTGCTCACCCTAAAAAGGTATTATCATCAACGTTCTACTAATAAAGCACAAATAATTCAAATAATTCATTTTAGATTAACAAAATTGTTGTCCACACTCAGATTGTAGCGAATCACCTATTTTAAATAATCCTCGGGCCTCTGAAAAATTTTTTTAGCTAACTCAACCCTAATCCTTATTCCGCTCTAGGGATCTCTCTCTTTGATATAGCTAAAATTACTAGATCCTCTACGTATATGCCCCTTTCTTCGGCAAGCTTAATTAACTCCTTATATGGATAGTAATCGATAAACGGCTATTAAACGCTTCATAGAAGCGAGAAGCCCGCTTTATAAGGCGGGTAGCTCACAACACAGTCCTATTTATTACCGTTTGCCCTTACGCTTTCATGATCAAGCGTAGGGACTCAACCCATGGGACTCCAACGGCACTGTGCTAACATCTCCTTAATCGCTACCACCTTTATCCGCGTGAGGAATCACCGTTAGTAAACAAAGCATCATCGGTGCTTTGTGTATTAGTTGAATTTTCTTAGATCTTAAGTTAGAGAGATAGAAATAAATTCCAAATCTTGTGTTGAGTTACAAGTTAGTTATACGTTCCTTTGAGAAGAATTAAAGAACTCCACATAGCATATCACGGTCGGGCATCATCAAAGAATTTCTCCTAACAAGAACGGAATCCCTCTCACAAAGTAAAGGGTATACAAGACAATCCTATTGTAAATTCCTCCCTTACATATTTCCCTCTTTTTTCTGCTAACAGACGTCATAAAAGAATAAGGAGTGTTCTTCAACACCTTCAAACTCTTACCGTAACGATAATACTTCCTCACGATGTCCGTGACGCTGACGTCACCATAGTGGTAAATTAACTGGTCTCTGACTACCGCTACGTCATATGAAAGCTTTGACGCCTCGTAATATATCAGCTCGTGATCTGGGAACACGACTTGACTGAACACGTCGCCCAAGTTAACTCTCAGCGTCATCAACGCCCTCGTTAATACCTCCCTCTTAAATAGCCTGGGTAAAGCGAAACCTCTAATCGCTTCTGGAGTATTACAGAACATTATGTTGTCCTTATCGAGTTGAGCAGCCTTAACCCAAACGGAGTCACCTAACTCCCTCTCGCCAATTATGACCATATCGTGAAGGTTCGTTGATAAGACCTCTAGCGCGTCTTTCCTCAAAGGCCTCGTCTCGTCTAACAAGAGAGCATAATCTCCCCTGCTTTCCTCGTTAGCTAAATAACGGGCTTCGAGTAATTTTACGTATTTTCTGACCTCTTTAAAACCAAACTCTTTAACGAGGTTACTAATTTGCTCACTACCCGAATTTACGACAATCACCTCATAGTCCTGAAGAGTTTGAGAACTTATTGACTCAAGTACATTCCTTAAGTACTTACCGTGGAGTGCCGGGATTTGAATTGAGAACACGTAAGAAAGAGAGTAATCTAAATAAAGAGCTTTTATTCGATTATATCCTCTTCTATACAATTGTCTAATTAAAAACTTTTAGCTACTTATTACGCACATTACTATTAGCACTTTCTGAGTACAACTTCAAGGGCTTAACATTATTAATTTCATTAATTAATTTATTAATATCCTTTAACATTGATGAAAGATCTTTTCCATAAATAGATAATGTTTTATCTATTTTGTTTATTACTTCAACGATGCTATTTTTCTCAATTTTATCACATATATAACTAAAATTATTATCTATATTTTTTATAAACACCACCAACTTTTCTACGAAGTCTAATGAAAGCTTAGCAGAATTCATTAGTTGTTCTAAATTCTGAAATATATACTGTGGTATCCTATCTTTTATAGGTTTAAAATTCTTAAGATCGGGGTATCTTGAAGCTTCTGCATAATTACTTAGCACCAAATTTAATAATTCTAATATTTCATAAGAAATAATCGCAGAGGAAACACTATTAACCATACTACGTATATATTTATCGTATTCTTCTTTAGTTTTCTCATCAAAAATTTTCATTATATTATTTAAAGAGTTTTGCAAAATATTCATAAGAAAATTATACAACAATGTAGATAATATGTTAGATACGACAGGATTTTTAAGATTATAATACTCAATAATCCGTTTTATATGTTCTTCTTCAGCATGTTCTTGACCCAGGTAATTTTTTAATTCTTTCATTTTAGCATATATTATATTTTTTATGAAAATATTGACCATATCGTCTATTAGAGTACCTAAATTCTGCGATATAGTATTTAATGTATATATTAATATATTTTTAAAAAACTTAAACTCCTTATTAAACTCTTCAAGCTCTTCAAAAAATCCACTTATTGTGTCATGAGAATATTTTTCTTTTAAAAACTTTTCAATATCGTCAATCTTCAGCTGCTTAATGTAATAAGTTACGGTATATACTAAGGGATAGTAAGGAGATGATTCAGTTAGCTTACTTTCCATGCACTCCCCTATCTTTTCAGGAACGCTTTGAAACAAATATTGCATAACACATCTGAAAGTTTTATGGGCTTTCTCAGTAGCTTGCTGTAAGTAAAATAAGGATTGTTCTATATATTTCCCATCGTAAAGTAATCTCGAAGCTTCCAGATCTCTTTTAGCCTGCTCTAAAAGCAAGTCAGCACATGAAACGTAAGCGTTGGTCATTTTTATCCCATGAATTTTAGATCTTAGAAATTATTTGAAAATACTTATGTAGACTTCTTTTCACAAAATCCTTTAAATTGACTCTTGATATCATTTATATCGGTTATTTTAGCTTTAAAACCACAATACATCTTTGAAATGACTCCTAATTCTTGGTTATCATATATTATCTTCATAGGGTTTGCTCCAACTACACTAAATTCAAAATTATAAGTTTCATTAGCATCTTTTTCTACATTCCACATAGGTCCCCATATTGTAATTAAGATTTCTATATTGAAATCTTGATTATAAGTTTCCATGAAAGCCCATGAAGTCATTAACGCTTGTCTATGATCATTAGGTTCGCCAGGTGCTTGATTTCCGACAAATACTAAACTAGGCCCTTCCAAGCAAAATTCTGAGTTATTTGATTGATTATCAGTATACCGAAAATTCTCTGTTATTTCTTTCACTTTTATTTTTTGTATTATTTCCCGATGTTTTTCGAAGTAATTCAAAAGTTCATTTATTACTGACATACGTTATCCTTTGTTTGTATAATATATATGACTTCTCTTCTTAATAAAAGGTATTACTGTAGAAAGACTTAAAAAATAGTATTACTATAAACGAGACTCTCAACAATATGCATAACTTCCTTAATAATTAAACCTTACTATATAATAAATTTCACACTTTTGAAAGATAGATGAGTATAGAAAAATCTACTAAAAACTTAATTTAACAGTACATAATTTTTGTTAATATAGTTAACGCCCTGACACTTTACAAATAATCTTTAAATTTACTTTACAGTTCAATCTATTGCAAAACTCTTATAACTTTATATCTTTTCTAAAGCTTATCAATTTACTGACATATTAAAAATATAAGCATTACTTCGGGTGATTCAGGGCTCCTTTGCAAATTGTAATATATCTCTCGGTTTAGACTTATTCAATGAAGGAATTACTGAATATATTTAATCATATCATGAAGAAATAAGGGTTCTTGTAATATTATTACAACGATGAGATAATAGGATGAGAGGTTGTAGTTGAGGGCTATGGTCGGGGCTATCTGGAGTATCCTCCAGGGTGAGTGGCACTTCCCGAACTCTCCAAGATGGAGTTGAAGGGCTGGTCGGGTTGTTTGACCTGAGGAGGGGCCAGAACTCCTTGGGGACGAGGAGGTAGGAGAGGAGGGAAGAGCCACGGGTGGGAACGGCTAGGGAGAGGA
>JAPYVG010000157.1 GCA_028277025.1 Sulfolobaceae archaeon | reverse complement strand
TTCTTCCCTAATATCGGTGATAATCAGCCTCTGTACAGCAAACCCTAAACTCTTCAACGTCTTCAATATCGCTGTTCCTCCTATCCTAGTACCGCCCTTTCCTGAGGGGGAGCTTCCGGTATAACAACTTTTCCTCGGGAAAGAAGTTTATTCACACTCGGGATATTTCTCCTCTATGTAGAATTATTGTGTTTTTATAGACTTTTCCAATCTCAGAGTCCGTAGTGTATATTACAGAATTCTCTTTTTCAGCAAAGGCTACTATAAAACAGTCTACTATGGAAAGGTTTTGATACTTAACTTTGAGCTCACCGGCCCTTAAAGCGAGTTCCTCATTAGTACTGACAATCTTTATTGGGGAATTCAGGATTAAGGAGAGTCTAACATTAGCTTCTTCTATCCCCTTAAGTTTGCCATAAGTATAAAGGAACTCCGCTAAATTAAGGTCTAGAGTATAACCTATACTCTTACCCGTATAAACCTCCTCCACAGCTTTCTTAGCCTCTTCATTAAGCCCGGAAAAATATACGTGGAAAAACCCGTATCAAGCAGAATTTTCCTTCTCAACTTCCCGTTTCCTCAGCTTTTCCAACTCTTTTACAGCAGAATCTCCCATCTCTTTATTTATGCCGTATGCGTCCAAGAGGGTTAATTTACGTTTTAAAATAATCTTATCACCCTCAACTTCTAACTCTATGACAGAACCCTCTTTAATATTGAGCCTCTTTCTAACCTCAGCGGGGATAACTATAATCCCTTTCTTGTGAACTTTTACCTCCATAAGAGGTATTTCGTTTAACGATTATTAAAGCTCAACTTATGATAGAGTTAAACTTCAAGGCGAGTTTAACCTAACTGTAGAACCCCCTCGGGAAAGGGAGAACAATACCTTGAGGGTATTAAACCCAGTGTTCTAATCCTTACTAATTTCAGTCCTTTTCAATAGTCTTAGACAATTGCCGAGAAGTCTAGGATGGGGCAAAGGCTGACACTCCTTCCACAAGCTTATATCCTTATCAGGGTAAGTTAAACTGAAAAACATGAGGACGCTGGGGGTTTTGACTTGCTGCTCCTTATTACTTCATAGGGACTCGCCAATGACCTTATTATATCTAGAATAAATAGAACTCCTAAACACATTCTTCATAATAATGAAGACACAATAAATAAAATAAATAGTAAGAGAAAAGAAAGGAGAAAAAAATTACTTTAATCTCTTGTAAAGAATTACTATAACTGCTAATACTACTACCAAAATAACCAATACTAAAATTGGTAACATGTTGAAGTTGTTATTATTAGACTGAACTATTGGTGCCGATGGCCCCACTGGGATTTGAGTTATTTCGGTAGTATTCTGGCTAGAGGCATTTGTTTGTTGTATCGTAGTGTTGGTAACCAGCTCATGAACAACGTACTGACTAGGCGGTAGACCCTTAACGACTAAATTACCGTTAGATAACCATACAAATGAAAGGTTGTTCTCACCCGTTAATAAAATCATACCCTGAGTATTGATAGTAGTCGTTGTATTCATAATGCTAACGTTCGAACCTTTTGTTTTTAATATTTCGGCGGTGTATGGACTTAATGTGAGATTAGCTATTGTAGTCTTATTTGTAACTGGTGTTATTGTTATTTGCGTAGTTTCATTAGACTCGAGACCTAAATATGTTATATTAGATATTGGTAATACTACCGAATAGGTATTGTTCAGGTATGATACCAAGGCAAATAGATTATTTGTATGTATTGTTGTACCGTTAAGCAGTATGTAAGTGGAGTTGACGTTTATTACGACCAAAGGAGGGTCGCCGAATACATCAATTATCGTCCAAAATGCGTTGTTAAGTTCGTTAAACACTGAGGTAGCTGTATTGAAAATATTTGTAATCGTTGATTTTATTGATATTATTAATTTTAGAGTAGACTCATAAAATGAAGAGTACCCTGTTGGAACAACGGGAGTATATATGTTATTAACAAAAATAGCATTTGGAAACATATATCCAGACTGAATAGTGATTTGAGCGTCTTGTCCTAAGTTAGATAAAGTCGTCACCGAGTATATAGCGTTGAGGTAATCAATATTAGAATAGCGTAGGTAATCCTCTCTAGGAGAAGTCGTAGAAAAAAGCTGAAGTTTTGTTACTAGGTAAAAGTAATGCCACAACTTAGACCAATATAAGTTATTTAACACCATATCGGAATATAGTTGACCAGCTAGAGTTAAGTTAGCTACACCAGCTGTCTCGAGCGTGTATATGAGATTATTTATATTGTTATAATTATCGTTAATTATGTTAATTAAGGAGAGTATACCGCTAAAAACTGCTGCTGCTGGTATATAATACAGATTTAATATTATGTCGGCTATTACAGTAACTACAAATAATTCAAGATTTTCTGGTTCTAATAGAGACTCACTAATCACATCTTCTAGATTAGATTTAAAATTCTGTAATATCATTGATGCTAAGCCTTGATCTATACCTTCTCTAGCTAGATCATCCTGTAAACTATCTACGAAACTTTCCACAAAGATATCCTCGCCTTTACTTATAATGTGATCAATTGCAATATCAGCTGCCTCTAATACTGGTTTTGGTAAAGTCTTGTTGTATATTATTTCATACAAGTTAGCGATAAGACTCATCTGCTCTTTGGAAGATAAAGCTTCAAATTCTTGGAGCAATTTAAAGAAATTGCAAACTTCTTGCAGACCGTATTGTTTAAATAGGTCTTCAATCTCTTGTGCGACTTGGTTTCCGAACATCTTTTGTAAATCGTGTGAACAAGCAAACTTAAGTGCATCAAAGACTGTAACTGCGATTATCCCCACTAATGTTCCATTTGATGTGTCATCCCCTTCAACCCAGTGTTCGACAATCTCAAAAACATTAAGAAAGTCATATAATCCATAAGTCAAGTCATTGGCAATCGTTATAATTGTAGGTATACCACCTTGAATGGTGATATTAATGAATTGATACCCAGGCGAATTAATGCCGTAATTTTGTACAACAGTCGCCAATTTTCCCTCTAGAAAGAGCCATAAGTACAAATATTCCAATATTAGTTCCTCCATACTAGTGTTAGTAAGTGGTGTATTATTTTGATATGTTATACCACTGAATATAATATTGGACTGTGAACTATTTAGTCGTAGAACCAAATCAAGGAACGAGTATGGGTCTAGGCCTATTTTTATTGATTTAGATGGGACTCCATTAATATCCCAATAAACGTAATATGTAGTACCGTTAAACCACACTGGTACATAGACTGTTATTGGCCCATTAAAGCTTTCAAACAAAGTCCAGTTATATTGATCAGTGACGTCAAAACTGGTTACATATGAGACCGTAAGATTAACTTTCAACACTGTGTATAAATAAAACTCGCCAGTGTTCGGGGTATATATGAAACTGAACCTGTTCAGGCCGGGACTTATCATTTCTTGCCTTGTTATAATTAAGGCTCCATTGTTTGGTTGTGATGATGCATTTTCATAGATGTCTATTTCTCCCACTACAGTATCACTTAGCGGATTGTAAACCTCAACACCTATATACACGGAGCCGTTTAGTAACGGAATTGAATTTACATCATATATCCAAGGCTCATACCTAGTGAAGTTTAAGTAGTCCGTTTCACCTGGAAGTACGGATACATTTTCGATTCCCCAGAATTCTGTGAAGTTCAAGCCAATGTTAGGGTAGTGGTAGACGAAAAGGGTATAATTACCTTGAGGAATACCATTAAATACTAGTAAGGACTCGCTGTTCATGAAAGCCTTAGCTACTTGCTGGCCGGTCTGGTCATTAACAAGTATTCCGTAAACAACTCCGGGTAAACTACTTGCTAATGTGCCATTTTCATTATAGACAGTTACTATTAAAGTTGATGAGGTATTATGTGGTACGGAAGAGATTGTGGTTGCTGTCCAGTTCCACTGGTCAGTCACAGTGTAGGTGCTGATGTAGGTGAGCACTGCGGCGTAGACGTAGTAGGTGCCTGCTTGGCTGACTGGGTAGGTGAAGTTGAACGTGTTGAGTCCCGGGTTT
>JAPYVG010000156.1 GCA_028277025.1 Sulfolobaceae archaeon | reverse complement strand
ACGCAATGTACGATTGTTCTAGCACGTCAAGAACCACGTACTCTTCCCTCATTATCTTTTCCAATTCTTTATTTTTTGACAATTCAACTACTTGACTTAAGAGCTTCTTTATATCATGGGTTTTCTCAAAACTACCTGTTAGTTGATATAAAGTGTATTTCAACGAAAGTTGTAACGCTTGCTCAAGATTAAACATCGCTAAATTGTACTTACCTTTCCTCAAGTTTTCCTCAGCCTCTTCAAAGAAATCAACCGCGTTCTCTCTTAAATACTCAGCCATAATTATATTTCAGCTAAATCAAAAATAAAAACTGAAAGTGGTTTAGAGTTGAAACTTAGATTAACATTAATATGAGTGGTAAAGTATGAAAGGGGGTGCTGACGTGATATCGGTAATTTTGGCTGAAAAAACATAAGAGCGTTGAGGCGTTATAACTCACTACTCATATTAACCACTTAACATTACGGTCTGCCGATTTACTAAAAATTTATAGAAAAATAGTTGGTCTCCTAGCCTTACTATTCTATAATGTCACGGGGCTATATGAGTCTTTTCGCGCTTTAGTCTTACTCACTTTTTATCCGTAATAGTCTGCCAAAGCCTTTCTTGCTTTCTTTTGTGTAAGCAATCGGATAGTAGGCAACGCTAAAAGTACAATTGTAGTGTCTACTGCAGCCATTAAAGTTCCTAACGATAAAACAAGGAGTACAATTTTCTGGTTCGCAGTTAACAACGTTGAAGAAGTTAATTCAAGGTCAACTTTTAATTCGGTACCGTACTACTATTATATTACGTTAAGAAAGATAAGCCTATGAAAGAGCGTTAAAAACTTTCATAGAACCTCTTTTTAATTCCCCATATTATCATAATATGTGGACTTACAAGATTACTTAGATAAGCTGAAAGCTTTCAATTGGAAGGATTATAATATACATTACGCCGTGTTATTCGGCTCTCTAGCTAAGAAAGGAAAAGGTAATGACATTGATATTGCAGTGGAATTTAAAGAGTTAAGCTTTGATGATTACATGAAATTGTGGAAGGATCTCTCAGATTACTTGGATACGGAAAAGATAGATCTTGTTTCAATAGATGATAATACCAGTTGTTACTTAATTCATGAGGTATTTAATTACGGTCTAATTCTTTATAAAGAAGACTGGTCGAGAGCTCACAGGAGAGCAGTAGTTTGTGAGGATTTCTTAATAGATGCTAAAAAATTGGATTTAGTAGGAAGGGAAGTTAGAGCGGTGATGAGAGAATGGCAATCTTAGATAAACTACTTGAGGACCTTAAAGATTACACTAGCAAATTAGATGAAGTTAATAATGTAGATTTAGATAACTGGTTTAACTTATTTGCGATACTTCACTTGCTTCAAGTCCAAGCTCAGTCATTCATTTACTTAGTTCAAACACTCTTACGAATATGGGAATATCAAGCCAAGGATATAGAGATTCTATAAGAAAGCTTTATGAGAAAAACTTGATAACTGCTGAAGAAAGGGATTTTTTAATTTCCGTGGTTGGATTTAGGAACATTATTGTTTACGAATATGCAACAGTAAATCCCATTTTCGTTAAGAAGATAATAAAAATAAGGAATATAGAAGATTACTCGAAATAGCCTACAATTTGAGGGAGAAAGCCAAGAATTATTGGGATTGTTAAACTTTCTTTTCTAACCTACTTAGTATTGACTTCACTTGCCTTTCCAACCTACTGAGCCTGCCCTCCACGTCGTCCTCGTAATCGTCATAAAAGCCAAAAAGCCGAAATCGTTAACTTAATTAAGGAAATAGAAGGAGTAACTTGAAGGGATTGTTGTGCTCTTTTTTAAGACGAGTTAATTTTTATCCAGTCATTTCTAGGCTTAAGAAACTTTAACTCATGTTTACCCGTGGCGTAACTTATCCTTACTTTTAATTATTTCTAATCCCTTTAATGCTATTTAGTTACGGAAAGATTTGTAAATATTATTTCCGTTAACATTAAGTTGGAGGGTGCCACTGTAAAGTCTATGAGCAGTCGCGAGGTGGAGGAAAGCACCCTATGAAACTCCCCATGTCCTTGAAGGGAGTGGTTTAACTACCGCTCCCGTAGACGGCATGGGGAGCTGGAAAAGGGGAATGAGGACGAGAGGTTGAATACAAATTAATGAAACCTCAACGAAAGTCCGACCCTTACCGAACTTATCTTAATAACCATCATGGACGGGGTTATAGTAGGCCCTTCTCACATGCTCCTAGACATTTCTACAGAAAGAGGAATTTACCACAAGGTTAACGGAAGGTGGAGGATAATAGCTTTAGCAAATTTCTCTTATGACAACCCGGCAGTAAACGGTTTAGCAATATTGTTGGGAATATTAATGCTGTTTGCTGCAATGGAGTTACACACTTACCATTACTACTATCAGTACTATCATTATTACAACTATTATTGCTAATGAAATAATATACGAAAAGAGATAGAAAAAAATTTTTAATTCATTTTCTATATCTTTTAATGTGGTTTGTAAGGAATGGAAATTAAGAATAATGTTCAGTAAGAGGATAAGTAACCTTAATGAGTTAGCTGATTACCTTTTAGATAGTTTTGCAAGTGATAAGTTAGTTATGCTCATCTTAGATAAGGTTTTATTATTGCTAGATAATCCCTTCAAATATTCCAAGGAAAAGTTAGGAAAGGATAAGCATGGCAATTCAATGTTTTCCATAGAAGTAACTGGAGATATAAGGATACTTTATAGCGTTGATCCGAAAAATTGTATAGTTTTCATTTGGGAGATTGGGTCTCATAAGAAGGTTTACCGACGTTAGTTCTCTCCTTAGCTTTCTTTTCCACAATCTCCTTGAGCTTAATTACTTCATCTTTACTTAACTCCACATAATAATATTCTCCGTCTTTTCCGCTCCTCATATGTATAAACTTCTCACAGAGGTTATTAAAACGATATGCTAATCGAATTCTCTTATCGAATTTTGAAAAATTGTTAAGTAAGCAGTATAAGCGATACTCATGGGATCCCGGCTTTCTACTCTCGTTAGAAAAATTCAATAAACTCTCCAGTTTACCGCAAAAAATTCAACCTCAAGCACTACGCTCTCCGGTCTAGGGGTGCTTAATATTTTTGCTTATATATTAGCTTAGTATTTAGCTTATATTTGAGATAATATACGAAAAGAGAAAATTTTTAAATAAGTTTCCTAAATCTTTTAATGTGGTTTGCGAGAAGTGGAATGTAAGGTTCTTGATGAGAGATGTTAAGACTGAAAGTGATTTAGCTAGGTTTGTGGCTAAGAGTTTTTCTAATTTAGAGAAATTAATGTTGATAGTTGATAAATTGGAGCTATTACAAGAAAATCCTTTCAAATACGCTAGAGAAAAGTTGAAGAACAAGTTAGATAAATACGGGAATCCTATGTTCTCCATTGAGGTTACGAAGGATATAAGGATACTTTACAGTGTGGACTCAAAAAATTGTATAGTTTTCATTTGGGAGATTGGGTCTCACAAGGACGTTTATGGTCGGGATTAAGCTCATAATAAGCCTCAATTAACATCTTCCTAAACTCTTCTAAGTCCTCCTTACTCTCGAACTCCAGAAACCTTTCCCCGTCCTTATCTTCAACAATTCTCATATGTATAAACTTCTCACAGAGGTTATTAAAGTAATGTGCTAGTAGAGTTTCTTCTCATTGAATTTTGAAAAATTGAGCAAAGAATGAGGTTGGATCCTAACGTTAAACTTACGCCTTCCTCTAGGGCGGGGATGAATAGCCCTTATCATTTAGTCAGGTTAAGATTACTGTGTAAAGAATTGTGATTAAGTGGGGCGTCACTTATTTTTAGAGAGGTAGAGCAAATGCTGATATTACCGCTTTTACTCCCTCTACTTTAATTAACCTTTCGAGATTTTCTTCAACACTTATACTTTCCACTATTTATTATGTTAATCATAATAATTTTGCAAAACAATGTTAGTTTATAAAATTTTAAGATTCACTAATTTTAGGAAACTATTATGATAATAAAGGAATAGTTATAATGTAAAGTATTCTGTCTAGAGATTTTCAAAGG
>JAPYVG010000155.1 GCA_028277025.1 Sulfolobaceae archaeon | reverse complement strand
TAAGTAAGATTAAGTTGGTCATAAAGAAAGGAACTGTGTATGTCCAAACGCCTTTCGGAGTTTCTGAACTTAAAGAGTCGGGTACGATTATAGAAAATATAAAGAGGATTAATGAGGAAGTTATAAAGAATAAGAATAAAGAACTATATGAAAAAATCTTATCTCACTTAGGGTAGGGAGGCATACCACCAGCGGGTGGTGATGGAGGTGGTGGGTAATATGTTGTTCTTGCTGCTTTAGTTATTGCCATAGCGTCTTCCACCATTAAGAATATAGAGACTAGTAATACAAAGATCCCGGCTATTAGGTCTAAAACTCCTCCAGCATATAGAGTATATAATGCACCGGCCATAGTTCCCGGGTAACCAGAGGTGTTTGGTAGACCAGAACTTATTATATTTCCTCCTACTATTATTTGGCCTACGCCGAAAATTAACAATGCTACGGCCAATATAATGTCTGTAATGCTTTTCCCGATTTTTGATTTACTCATGAAAAGTCCTATCATTAACCCTATAGGTGCTATTATTCCAGCTACAATCCCTAAACTCGTGCCGAAATAAAAGGTTTCAGTTGATGAAGAGATACTGGTAGCACCGCTAAGTCCTATGAAAGCGAGAATTGCTGCAATTGTCGCAACTATCTTGGTAAGACCGCCAAGTCCTATGTAAGTGAGAACTGCTGCAACTATCCCAAACACGTAAGCTATAATTTTACTCACTGGTAGAGTACTGGTTTGTACCGGATATGGAGTGTAAGGAGTTGGTTGATAATACACAGTACTAGTTTGAGGTTGTGATCTCCCCATTATTACAGCTATTAATAGGAATACGCCACCTATTACTAATTCAACTCCTTCAGAAACGAAGGATGTATGAGGTATTATAAATAAGGCCACTGCAATTAATAGGAAATATAGGAATGCTAAAATCCCTAGAATGAAGGAGAAAGACCCAGAAAAGCTCCTTTTAATTCCTATAATAAGTACAAATATTCCAATTATTAAATAGATGGCCGATGCACCTACTAACGTTCCAAATACCCCACTAAAGCGTCCAGCTCCTCCTGGGGAAGTAAATGGTGTTATGAAGAATAGCATAAAGAATATTGCGAATAGTAGTATTTCTAGTCCAGTGAATATCCCGGCAATTAATGAGAAATATTTTCTGTTATAGTTAGTAAACTTATCCAGTGATGAAGGCCCTTGAGGATAAGGAGGTGGAGGATAATAGGGAGTTGGCTGTTGAGTTGTTGGTGGCATTGGTTGTGGAGGTGGTGATTGTGGTGCTGGCTGAGTAGGTGTGGGTGAAGGAGTTGTTATGGATTGAGGAAACTGGTACCCACACTTTGCACAGAATAATGCATCATCAGGGTTTGGTGTACCGCATCTTGGACAATACTTAGTCATTTCAATTTAAACTTGTGTCTTTGGACATTAATAAACTTGACTAAATTGTTACTACCTTTAATTTCAGTTTATTAAGATTAATTGTATTTATAACTCTCTATCGTCTATTATATCAAAATTTTAAACAGAGAAGTTAAGGGAATGTGGGTATTCCAATTTTTTCCGCAACCTTCTTTAACTTAGGATCTAAAGTTGCTAGCCTCGCTTTTTTCTCTGCGGACACGGTTATATAGAGAGAATCATAAATAGAAATCTTATATTTAAGGGAGTTCTTAAAGGCTTCCTCAATATAGCTCGAGGAATTAATGAGTTTCGTGGACTTCATGAGCTCATTTAACGCTTCATAAAGCTTTAGCGCAACCTCTTCATTCACAACTTTCTTTTTTACTGCAAGAGTTATTACATTCAACGCTTCTCTGTAGGCAATATCCAAAGTCAAAGAATTAGGAACTATATTAACCAACTTTTCCCAACCATTACCTTTGAGCACTAAGGTTGATAAAATGCTCCCGTCAATCACTGTCTCTATATCTCCTCACCTCCCTTAAAGCGAAACCATCAGTCGAGACGTTTACTGATCTGAGAATCTCCACAGCCCTCCTTGCGTGCTCCTCCCTCTCCAGCTCGTCCAATTTCTTTACAATAAACTCTCGAATCAGCAAATCCCAGTTAACATTGTACTTCATCATCCTCTCCTTTAGTTCTTTAGGTATCTTTATTTGCATAAAATAATCATACCTTAACGCGTTTTAAATGATTCATTAAGAGGTAAAGTAATATCGCTTAAAAAGGGAATATTAGTATTAACTTATTACGTTAACGTTTGAAGGATCAACATGGGGTTTGGGCTTCATTGAATTTTCATGAATTTGTATCCAATTCTCAGCCGTTAGGCTTCACCAGAGTCACGGGGCATTGCCCCGTTCATACCCCTCCGCCCCTTTAGCGGGGTAACCCCACCCATCAGAGTGTTACCATCTGATGGGGAAACCCGCACATCTTTTATTCACCGTCACACCTCGTCGTGATATAGCCACCCATCTGGTGTGACTGTACTTAAATTTACATACAAAATATATAAACTTCACGGTTTATCGAAAACTGTTGGCGACGGCGTGAGAATCTAATTCTTTGAAAGTTAGCAGTTCTACTTTCTCATCACTTCTTCTCTTCTCCCTCTTCCTCCGGTAAGATAACCTTAACACCTACGCCGAAAAGCTTTCTTATAACATAATCTACTAACCTGATATAAGCACCTTTTTGTCCCATAAACGCCCCAGTCTCCTTCTTTAACTTTACAGCCAATTCATTCCCCTGGAAATCTATGTCCTCAATGTGTTTAATTATCCATGGTATCGGGTGGACAGCCTTTATGAACTCCTTAAAGTCAAGTTTTAGCTCAACAACTCTAACCTTATTCCCCGTGTCCTTCTCTATATTGTTAACCCTCTCACCGTTCTTTCCTATAACCCTCCCCGCATACCCTTCTTTAACTATTATTAGCGAGTCCGGAACGTATTCTTGAGTTATTCCTAACTTTTTCTTCTCGTCAAAAAATTCGACAACAGTAATAACATCACCATCGGGAGCGTGAACCTTTACAGTCTCATAGATCTTCTTTTCTAACTCATTCATACTCCTAGACCTTAACTTGTATTCTAAAAGTAGTTTAAGTCCTCTCTTAGCCCCTTCCCTAACTATATCCTTAATTCCTAAGTCAACCACCTTTGCGTTCTTTTCGTTGAGTAATACCTCACGTAATAGTGCTGAGGGGTCTTGCTTGACGTCCCTTAAACTCTGGAATATCGGATCACCAGCAATTATAACTCTTGAATTTTTACCAGCCCTTATGAAAAGCTCAAGTACGCTTTCAGGTTTCATAGACTGGACGTCATCAAGGAAGACTATTGAATCGTTAAATGACCTACCCCTCAAATACCTTGAGTCCAGTATTTCTATTTTTCCGCTATTAAACATATCATCTAACGACTTTTCTTCTATGAACCCTCCCAAAACGTCTTTTATATACTCTTTAACTACTAACTCATAATTTTCTATGTCTTTCTTAGTTAACTCCTCTTGTGTTACTACATCTACAACTGGTTTAGCTACTACTAATTTTCTAAACTTACCGCTATTAACAGCGTCTATTCCATAAGCTAAAGAGAATAAACTCTTCCCGGTACCCGTGGGGCCAAATATACCTACGATTGTGTAGTTGTGGTCATTCAGTGCTCCCAATAACTCTTCTTGCCCCTTACTCATCGGTTTAATTGTCTCAAGCATATGAGAAATTTTAAAGGAGAGCTTTTGAGATTAACTCAGTTATACAAAAAGCGTGTCCAACTGTACCGAGTTTAGTAGTTTTCGGATAATGAAGAAATTGCTTTCAATTTAACGTAAGATTTTATGAAAATCATTGTTAATTTTTAAAAGATATTGACAGGATGAGACTGTAACGCTTCTAGTAACTATCAGTTATTTTTAATTACTTCAGAATTTGTCTTGACATGAGTTACAATAGTATTACCGAACCGAAGTACCCTCTATAATGGTCTCCCAACTGAAGGTCACTCACGAGGGTAGTGGCGTTCAGTAATAAATCTTTCGCTCAAACTCCAAGCATAGTGTTAGCTAACATTGCCACGTGGGTCCTTTCAACCCACGTGGCGATTCGGGGGAGGGCTTACCTATTTAGGCTCATAAGGCTTAT
>JAPYVG010000154.1 GCA_028277025.1 Sulfolobaceae archaeon | reverse complement strand
GGAAACGTCTGAGGAAGAAACTGGAAACGCATAATATCAATTAGGTCTTTAACGTACTTATTAGAAGAGGAGTAGGAATAATGTACATTTTCGGGCTGACGTAGTGTCAGAAGATCAAAATCTTAGATATGACACTGGAGAAGAGCCGATTGGACAAAATAAGTAATTCAAGATACATTAAACACTGCAATATTTACTGTTTCCTTTCAACTATAATATAGCTGATGGTAAGGCGTCAAGTAATAGGATTAGCAAAACGTACTTTAAATTTGATATCTTTTTGTACGACCAAAAATGTTCTCTCAGCAATAAGTATTACCACCCTTAAAAAATCTACCAATATAAATTTATTTTACACCTACAAAGTTTCACTCAATATTTACGTAAAAGACTACAATACTTAAGATAAGAAGTGACACTAAGTTCAGAAGGACTGTAGTCTCGACGTAAGGAGTCAAGAACGTTCTGAAATACGAGGCAATAATTAACCCTATAGTATTACTTACGATCCCTTGAACGCTTCTTATTCCAGAGGCTACTATTCTATCCTTATTCCTAACTGAAGACATTGTATAAGCAGTGTTTGAAGTGGTAGCGATTCCAGAAGACGCACCTAACAAAAATTCTCCCAAAAAGACGTTGAAGAAAAGGGACAAGGAGGATAAGGCCATTGAGATAAAACCGAAAGACGCAACCCTCAACTTATACTTATCGTGAAGCTTACCAGCGTAAAATGAGACAAACGTAAAGGAAAGAGGGTAAAGGAGAACTAACGAGCCAATGATTAGGGCAGGTAAATGTAAGGAGTATAAATAAAATACAAAGAAAGCGGCTATCATATTCCTTGTGATTGAGTGTAAAAAGCCCGAAAGACTAGTTAAATAGAATACTTTACCTAACTTTACTTTCAACAAAGTCATAACTAGACCTGCTAAGGATAGTAATAAGAACAGTGGGTAATATAGTCCTAGGATTATACCGTCGAACATTAGCGAAGTATAAATTATATTAATTCCTAGTCCCGACTTCGCACGTACCTCTTTAAGGGATAGTATTAAGAACAGTGAGATAAAGGAAAGAACCGATGTTATCGCGAACAAGTATTTCCAATTAATTTCAGCAATAATTCCTCCAAGGGGTAAGCCAAAAACGTAACCCAGGCTAACTATAGTGTGATTTAACCCTATCATTTTCCCTCTCTCTTCATCCGAGCCTATTAGACTGGCGTAAGACAAAGACGTTAAGAGAACCATTGAAGCCCCAACGCCCTGAAAAATCCTAAGAATGAGTATAAGTAAAAAAGAGTTAGAAAAAATTATGAGAAAGGACGATAAAGCCATTATCATTGTGCCCAATATTAAGACCGTTTTCACTCCAACTTTTTCGGCTAAAAGTGAAAACGGAATGGAGAGTAAGACCTCAGTGACGATATAGATTGATAATAGAGTTGAGGCTTTTACATATGATATTGAAAAATCTTTAGCTATTAATGGAATGACCATCAATATCATTGTAGCTTCAAGTGAAGAAATAAACGAAGGTAATGAAGAGAAAAGGACTGATTTAGATAGTTCATTCATCCTTACACTTCACCTCCAAGTTTTTACATATTTGTTCTAAAACAGATAATAGATTGTAATACACTCTCTCTTCTTTTACCAATTCTTTTTCCTTATCGATAATTAATATATCTACACCCATAATTTCGAATTTTTTATTTTTAATTTCTAATCCGTATCTCTTGCCATTAAAAGTTGACCTCCCTATCCATTCGCCGAACCCTATGTTGTCATTCCATGCCACATTAATTAATTCGAATTTGTAATCAGGAAATGTCTTAAAAAAAAACTTCTAGGTACTTTTTAAATTGTTCTTTTCCCTTAATTACTCTAGGATGCTCACCTGGGTGTATATAAACTAAGTCGTCTGTATAAAAACTTAACAAATATTCTATGTCGTGTGAATTCCATGCTTCTATGAAATCTTTTTCGAATTTTTGATAATTCAACATATTCCTTTACCTTTTTAAGCTTATATAACACAATTTAAAAATCTTGCTGGTATTAATCAAAAATGGGATATAGAATAATTTAGTGTACTTTAACGATTTATACTAGTAGAGACGAGCAGAATATTATACTAACTACTACCTGACTCTATTGGGTTATCCTAGATGAAGCATTTTCATACGTTACTCCTTGCCTAAAAATTTGCTTATCACCCTTCTCTTCTTCATAGCGTAACAATTTATAAACGTTTATATATCCAAGGAAAATTACTAAGTTAAAGACTATCAGCCTTAGTAAATAATCTTATGTTCCTGTCAAAGCATATTATTGTTCTTGAAAAGAAATCATCTTTACCTAAAATTAGGCTGGGATATATACCCTCACCTAAGTTTACGAAATCTAAAGGTGCTACTGGTATCTGTAACGTCCCATTAAGTTCTACGAAGCGAAATTTTATGCTATAACTTTCTTTTGGGATGAGTATATTAGAAATCATGACCTTCTCGACTAAACGGCTTTTTAATGAGGATTCATCAAAGCACCTTAAAAACGTATCATTTCTAATGATAGAAAACCTACTTCTGCTATCTGGAAGGGCATGAATTAAATACTCTCTACCTAGTTTTGGGCACTCCATTTCTACCTTAAGTATCAGGTAAATGTGTATCGTTAACATTAATAAAATGTTTCTCTATTTCATGAGACATTATCAACTCTCTACTTACTTGATGGAAACTAAAATGTCATAAGTCCCTTTCTCGTAACCCTCAACCCTAGTGGTAGTTGAATTTTTCTTAGCTAACTGGGGAATTTATTCTATCTCAGCAATTACTAAAACTTTCTTGCCTACAAGCTTTCCCCATCTCCTTAGGGATGACAGCACTATAATAAGGAACTTTCACTACCCTGGGGTCTCTGACCCTCTTCGATTGCCCCTCAAATGAGAGATGTAATCCCGAACCGATGAGGGGAACCCTCGCCCTTTAGGGCGGGGAGGAAGTCAGCACTACCACTATTATCATATTACAACTATTATTCCTAGTGGGATAATATGCGAAAAGAGATAGAAATAGATTTTAAAGTAAGTTCTCTATATCTTTTATCGTGGTTTGTAGAGAGTGGAAGTTAAGGTTTCAGCTGAAGAAGGCTAAGAGCTATGAGGAATTCATAGAATTCGCTACTGATGAATTCAATGATAAATTGCTCATGCTGATTTTAGAGAAATTGGAGTTGTTGCAAGAGAACCCTTTTAAATACTCAAGGGAGAAGTTGGGAAAAGATATATACGGAAATACTATGTTTTCCATAGAAGTAACTGGGGATATAAGAATACTTTACAGCGTTGATTCAAAAAATTGCATAGTTTTCATTTGGGAGGTTGGGTCTCATAAGAAGGTTTACGGGCGTTAGCCTTTTCCTTAGCCCTCTTCAATAAATCCTCCTTAAATTTCCTAAAATCTTCTTTATTCTCGATCTCTAGAAACCTATTACCGTACTCGTCCTCAACAATCCTCATATGTATAAACTTCTCACAGAGGTTAATAAAATAATGTGGCTCATAGACCTTCTTCTCATTGAATTTTGAAAAATTGTTAAGTAAGCAGTATAAGTGCATGTATGGGATCCCGGCTTTTTATTCCCGTTAGAAAAATTCAGTAAACTCCCCAGTTTACCGAGAAGAAATTCATGATAGTTATTACTTACAGAGAGGAGAACCCTCGACACTTCCATGGCGGAGAGGAAGTCAGAAATATAAGAAATATAAAGTTATATCTTTTTCCTTATTTTAATTCTTCTAATCCCTTTAATACTGTTAAGTAAGCAGAGGCTATACGCCTATTGCTGGTGTGCAATTTTATTATTATTGAATGCGGCTCTTGCTTATGTGCAGTTATTCAATTATTAAGAGAAATTTTAACAAAGAGATATTTAAATATAAGGGCTATCCATCCCGGTGGCGAGGCTTTCCGCCCCCTTAACCCCTTTCTTTGTAAGCCTTATAGTCCTTACTCCTTCTCTTCAAATTTTGAAACTTTAATAGGTCTATATGTTGTTTTCTGAATTTTTAATCCGAGGACCTATCAAAAACTGTAAATTACATTTAATCCTACCTGGATCCCAGGTTTTT
>JAPYVG010000214.1 GCA_028277025.1 Sulfolobaceae archaeon | reverse complement strand
ACTATCAACATTAATATCTCCATATGAGAAAACCTCTTAGCCACAAACCTAGCTAAATCGCTTTCAGTCTTAACATCCCTCATCAAGAACCTCACTTTCCACCTCTCACAAACCACATTAAAAGATATTGTAAAGCTTGCTTATAAATGTTCAGTTTTTTACTATAGAATCTGACATACATCTGATAGATATATGAAATACAAAAGTAATACAATCCAACCCTAGACCGGATAGCGTATAGCTTAGGGTAGAACTTTTTGCGTTGAACTGGGGAGTTCATATGATCTCTTTATCTCAGCAGTAAAGCTTTTAAACATCTAAACAGATATATACTTGGTGAGAAAAATGGTGTCTCACCCGACGAATAAGGAGCAGCTGTGGGTGAGCCCCCAATACGCTAAGATAATAAAGAAGATAGCCGTGGACGTGGGGAAAAGGTACTCAGACGTCGCCGATGAGGTGCTAGACCTAGGCCTGAAAGAATACGCCAAGAAGTACAACATCGACCTGGAAAAGTATAAATGAGGTAGTAAGAAGTACAGCATTGTAAAAAATAAAAACGATGTAGTAAGATAATACAATGGGGGCGGGTTGGGGGAATCAGCATCCAAGCCACTCGTCACCCCTCGGGGTAGCCCCCTTCATCATCGGCGGGCTCCCGCCCCCGTCCCCTCAAACCCAGAATTCAAGCAATGAATTCTCGTTTAATTATTTATGCATATAACCCAATTGTTCAGGTAATACTCTTATTTATATTTGACATAGTAAGGTGCGGTACGAGCCTTATCCATTCTATAGAGTACGTTGCGATTTTCGTCGACCGCCTCCTCGACCGAGGGGTTTTGACAACCCCTTGTTGAGTCAACAACACGTGATTAACCCTGAAAGGACAAAGGGGTTTTTGATTTGTAAGGAGCCCACTCTTACGTTATCGGGAACAGTATTAACAAATCTGTTAATCCTGAGGGGAGGGATTAAGTAATTGAGTTTTTGTAGCGTTTTTAGGCTAATTACATGCTCCTTAATCCTACTTAAGGTTTATTAAGGAGACTTTACACGTTAAAATATTGTGCAAAACTCCAGAATGCCGAGAAAATATTGATAATTTTATCTCACGGCTGTTCAACTTTAGAGAGCCTTGAAGAGAAAACTAGAATACCGCGTGATGAGTTACTAGTATACTTAACGAGACTGTACTAGAGGGGGCTAATTTATCGTAAGTGGCTGAAATATGGAGGGAAGTAGTTCAGGGAGTACAGTTTTAAAGGAAAGGATGAAATTCTTAGGTGAGGGATATGGACTTATCAACGTTACTGTCAATAATTAGACTAACCGAGCTTAAAGAGAGCAAGCGAAACGCGCTATTATCTCTTATAATTCAGCTATCATTGGCATATTTTATTGCAATTGCATTAGTAATAGTTTCTCGTTTTGTAGGATATGTTAATTACATAATCCACAATAACTCGGTAATGTTTATAATAATATTATCTTTAGCACTGCTTATTATCATAGCTGATATATTAACTAGAAAGTATGTCTCATATACGATTGATACCCTGTTAGAGAGATTAAATCTGAAAATAAATAGTGATAATAATTTTAGACGAGATCTCATTAACGTTTCTACGAATCTTAACAATGAAAATAAACTTTATGATTTGATAAATATGCTTTTTGGGAAGGATAATATAGAGAAAAAACCATTGGATCTTTTAGCTGTATCAAGCGTTACAAGTAATTTTGCACACATCATACTTCTATCTTTAGGCTTTGTCCTACTTAACGAAGTGTATATTAATTTGTTTTCCTACTGGTATACAAAGATATCAATTTTTACTCTTATTATTTCCTATGTATTGTTTACAAGGAACAAAATTATTAGTGGTGAAGAAGAAGAACAAATTAAATATGAAAGCTTCGCAATTTCATATATTTCCTTATTAATAAATCGTATGCTAAATACTAAATTTACAAAAAATAAATCTACTACCGATAAGATAATACATTACTTATTTACTTATATTGGAGTCCCATTAAGTATGTATACAGTAGTTAATTCGCTCTTCAGTGTCGACAGCAATAACTATCCTCAAAAAATGCCTAACGTAAACTTGATACATATAACAGATCATGAAGCGTCTGATAAATGTTGTGTTAAGGAATCGGAGAAAGATAAAGTAAAATTATCAGAGAAAGATAGAATAAAATTAGAGGAAAAGAGAAAGAAATGCGAAGAAAATATTAGGTCTTTTTTATCTTATATGTCGGAAAAGGTGGGTGCTGAATCACCTATAAATATGAATAAGGAAGAGTTTACAGAGTTTGTCTGTAAACGTGTTGAAAATTTTAAAAAAGGAGAAAATAACAAATTATTTACTTTATTATGCAATAAAGATAGCAGTCTGATAGCACCATTTGATTTGGGCAACATAAAGATATATAAGGGCTATATTTACTTAGAAGAAAGCTACAATATTGAGAGAGTGCTGAGAAATACTGAAATATTAAATAATTCTATTATACTGCTGATTAGAGTAGGAAAATCCATATCCGTTATTTCTATCATTAGGTTAAGAGTAAAACTCAGTATTGAAGATACTATTTTATTACGTAATAAGACAGTTAGAAATGGTAATAAAATCATAGATTATTTCAAGGAAAATCCAATTAATTACAATTGCGACCTTGATTTAGCTATATTTATCACGCAGTAAGAGATCTACTATAAGGAGCTTCTCATTAAACGGTTTATAGAAACGTTTACACACATTTAGACCCTTAAGCTTATCACGTCTGACTTCATATTGTATACGTAAAACGATCTATATTCTGATTTCTCCGACAAGAGCGAAATACACTGACGATATTCACTCCTCTCTGGAAGGTCGTAACGCGTGTTGTAAATACTACTGTCATTATCAAACGAAAGGGTAAAGATGGAGTTCGCTAACTCACTTTCTTAATCTTCACAATATTTAAGGACTGAGCAATACTACCAGATATTTGGTCTGTCAATTGATCGCTAATAAGGAGGTTCACATCAAAACCGTGACCGTATGCGAATTTCTCGCCCCTTGAATGCCTACCGAAGCCGAAATACGTGAACACGGTGTCCTCCCTTATGTCGTCTG
>JAPYVG010000152.1 GCA_028277025.1 Sulfolobaceae archaeon | reverse complement strand
CGAGCATGCTCCAATCGTCATAAGTTTGAATTGATAGAGGGATAAGATTAATACCTAATAAAAAGGAAGAATTAGTATCTCCTCTTGGCAAGTTACTAAATAAGGAGTTCACGTATCTTATCCACTCTAATCCTGCTGGTAATGTATGATAAATTAGTCCGTTAAAAGTCTGAGTTCTTATCGTTGATTCTATAGCCTCCTTAGCTTCTTCATAAACACTTTTAAGGAATTCCTTATCTCCAGTCATTTTAGATATTAAATACCACATTAATACGAATTCTGGATTTAAATCAATCCTATGATACTCGTCAACCCTTAAAGAATCAGTAAAGAAGTGCGGAACTCTTCCTCTCGGATCTTTACCAGTTTCTTTAACTATTTCCCTTATGGTTAAGACTAACTTATTATAATTAGTGGGAATTGAAGGATCTTTTAATACTTTTTCCAAAAATTTTACTCTATTCTCCTCAAATGCTAATGAGTAAATTATATGTTCTGGAGTGCCTTCCCTTATTATCTTATCTTTAAATTGTAGAATTATTCTCTTAGCTAATTCTGGAAATAAAACTAAAATTGTGTAAATCGAGTAAGTTAATACGTCGATAGTATTTAAAGCCGTATGAACTGGTCCACCAGTATATGGAAATGAATCGTTTTTCCTAGTTTCTGCGGTATTAAAGTACCCTTCCCATATTCCGAAGAACCCATCCTTACCTAACCACGTCGTTTTTATAAGGGTAGTCAATTGTGATCCTACTAAGTCGGCTATCCAGCTCTCTATTCCTTTCACGTTATATAAAAGGTCATGAAATAACGTAGTTTTATGCTCTAAATAATCCATGTTAAGCTCAACGTAGTCAGCTACTTCCTCACAGTTCCTGAAGAAATTCTCGTAAAAATGACCTATTCTTTCCCCGTTAGTTAATACGTGGTTTGGAAAATACCACGTTAAAATAAAGGTCACGTTATTTCCTCTTCCACCTATTATTCCGTAATTTCCGTTTCCAGGCTTGCTCTCTAACTTGCCTTTACCTCTAAATTCATTCCAGAAGTCGAATCTTTCAGTATATCTTCCGAAGACATCCTCACCTAAAACCCTTATGCATAAATTCCCGTTATGTCTTGGATCTTTAGGATCCGTCTCTCCCATTAAAACTAATGTATTTTCCTTGAAGTCTACCTTTCCGTTATTAAAGGGATTTTTAATTCCCATTAAGAACTCCGTAACATCTTCAGAGGTCATTTTAAAGATTACCGCTGGTAGTGATGAGTTCTTAAGATCTAAGGGTATGAAAGGCGAGAAAGCCTTCATCGATATAGTGAAATCGTCTAAGAATTTCAGATATGCTATAGGAGGTTCTCCTATGAACTCGGTTTGTCTAACCGGTTTAAGCCAAGGTAAAGTATACGGATTACCTCCATAATAATAATCAAAAGCTTGAAGTACTCTAACCTTATCTTTTTGTCTAGCTGCGAAAAAACTGCTCATTTCATCTAGATAATAGGTGTATCTTATCTCTTGCCTTTCAGCATATCCGCCATTATTAAATATAGTCCACTCGTAAAGTCTACCATCCGCTCTAATTTCAACAGATCCAGTACCTATACCTCCTAGAGGTATCCCAGAATCTAGAACATATGAGTATGTATATTTCATTGATGTTTAATATGCGGAGTAATCTAATAAGCGTTTTTCACAGGTTTTTCCTTTTTTATGAATATTATTGTGTATATAAAAATTAACAGTAAAAATGTAATATTTCTTGAGTATGAGGCAATTTTGCTAGAAAAATTTTAAATTTAAAGATAATATCCACTAGTATTTAAAAAATCTATCCATTTATTATATACTCTAGTAAGAATCTTCTATCCATATTATTCCAATTGAAAACTCAATTACAAAAATTGGGGCGTTCAGTATTAAATCTTTCGGTCAAACTTCAAGCATAGTATTAGCTAAGATTGCCACGTGATTGCATCTAGGTTGAGTAAAATTGAAAAATATTAAAATGTAATATTTATCTTTATAATTATACACTAAATTTATTCATAAAGAATAATATAATTTATATTAAGAAGTAATATAAGAATAATTGTACAATTTTGAGGAAAAATGCCAAAACTACAACTAAGTATAATAAGACACTAAGCTTACTAATTAACTGCCGTTTTAATTACCTGGATAACGTTACAAGAAAAAGGAGGATTAAGGGGGTGGAAAGCCTCGTCAGTGGATGAATAGTCTCTTATATTTATGCTACATGATAGTTTATTTTTTAATACCAACACACTCTAACTACTAAGTTTCCCTAATAGTATCAATATTTATCTCTTTTATTTCGAAATTTTTCTTTATTAGATTAAAATATTCTTCTACTCGCTGTTTGTACTCTTCCTTAAGTTCATCTTTCATTAAATATTCTCTTACTATTCCAGAAACATAATCTGCTGAATGAATTAGTCTGCATTTATCATGGCCAGTAAAATCTACAATAACTTTAGCTAAAGTCCATTTGTGAAAATTAACGATAATATACTGCTTATCGCTCCCCCTTAGTATCGGTGTTCTGTCGTAATGTACAAATATCTTTTTTCCTGCAATATATTTTCTTAGTTCTAATCCTAGAATTTTTCCGTATATTTTAGCTGAATATTCAGTTAATTTCACTCCATTCTCTTTCCTTATAATTAATGAGACACCCGTTAAACTCTTTAATACTTTATTTATAAAAACCCCTTTTACATCCTTTCCTAACCTGGATTGTTTTGGTAAGTCCTCAGACCACTTAAAATACTTTATATTCTTGCCGGTAAGTTTTTGCACATCTTTTATCGCATATTCGTACAAATTTAGGTAACTGTTTATATCGCGAATTAAAACTGCAGAAACTACAAACGGTTTTTCATCATTTAGATTCCCTGCCTCATCAACTGCCACATGAATTTCCTCATTTTTAGTCATTATTTTTAGGAATTTCATTATAGGTAAAAAATATGATGAGACATTGTAAATGTGAGAATAAGCTTAAATATCTCAGGATCCCAAATTATAATTGGGAGTGCACGGGGATACGTGCACGATGATCAAGATTGGGAGTGCACGGGGATACGTGCACGATGATCAAAAAAGGTAAAAAGAAGAGGGTTCGGTCTTCATCGTGACTAATAGTCACTTTTAATGACTATTAATCACTCGGTCTCATCACTCCTTTCCCATGCCTAGGTTAGGGAGCCAACCACGACATAGGGGCCTCATTGAACCCATCCTCCCCCTCACATCGCTCATAGACTTCATTGTGGCACCCTCTGATTAAAATTTGAAGGAAAAATTTGTAAACTTTGCGGTCACTCATAATCATATAGTCTTTTTCATAATAGCTGCAACAGGCTTTTAACTTCCCTCAATACAAAATATAGAAAAACATCGAGAAAAGCTTGTATTATTATGAGACAAAACTTGTTAATAGATAATAAATCAAATATGAGAAAAATTTTCCCATACTTATACCTTCCTCAAGCACGTCACGAAACTTATTAATCCAATACCTAGTATAATTACCCTTAGAAACCAAATAATAGAACTCATCCTCAATTCTAGAGCATAACACGAGTAATAATAAGTATTAACCCAACACTTCAAATCCTTCCAAACCAACTCAATTAAGGAGAATAGGGAGGCAAGAAAAGCAAAGCCTAGAAGCAGTAGCGAAAACATAAGAAGACTTGCGAAACTTAGCATCATCAACACGACATTACCAGAATTCCTAACCCTAAACAAGTAAAGAAAATTAGCGAAAACCCTAGAATTAACATTGGAATAAGTAGACATGAAACAAGGCTTACCATCAAACAAGGGAATACAAGCTAGAATATTAACACTTGGATAATCAGCCCTAACAACATACAAACCCTAGAGGGATCATGACGAAAACCACACTCGTCCATGAAAAACACTTTTACGCCCTTCTTAATAACGCCCTTCAACCTCTCCCTAAATCGGCATCTATTGGCTTGTCGATCTTGTAGGGTTTTATGTAGGGAATTTTCAGTCTTTTTCTCGCTATTCTCTAAGCTGTAGCTTATTTTTACGTTGAATTTCTCCTCTATGTTTTTGCTTCCCATATGGTTTTTCCTTGTATTTCTTCTACCTTTATTTCCCTCTCGTTTACCTTCTTTTTTCCTTCCTTTTCTT
>JAPYVG010000151.1 GCA_028277025.1 Sulfolobaceae archaeon | reverse complement strand
GAGATTATTGCTACATTTAATCTAGTAAGGTATAAGTTAAATACTCTGAATATAAATACTTTCTTTATATCGTCTATGAGAAACCCTAATCTTACGAGGAAAGGAGTGAACACCAAGTAAATGAGTAGGTTAACGAACATCACGTACACAATTTTCAATGCGTCATAATATACGATATAAATTAGAGAGGGTATAGAAATAATAGTTGATATTAAATATGATGGAAGCATGTTAAATACTAACGCGAATTCCATGTTACTTTTTGAAAGTAACAACTCGTAACTACTACGCTTTGAGTCCGAGAAGTAGTCCAAGAAGATATTATACGATATACTCAGCAACATAGATATGTAATTGTTGATTGTAGTCCCAATAGCTACATAAAACTGATACGCACTACCTATAATTCCTCCTACAAAAAATAGGAAAAATAATTCTATGAAAATATTGGGTAATATTATCCATAATATCTCTTTAGATCTTAGATCTCCAACTGTTTTAACCTGGACTATATAAAAATATCGCGACAATATCATCTAAAACTGCCCCCTTCAGCCTTATCATACACTACAATAGTTATTAATATCAGAGCTAAGATGACCACGGCAGATATGAGAAAATATAACAGATTAAGTTCTTCTAACCCCAATATTTGTCTTATAATAGCTATAATATAATAAAATGGGTTGTAAATTACTATTTGATCAAGAATTTTACCTTTAGTAGGTATTAGTGCACTTGAGAAGTAAGAAATCAAACCAATAATTATCTCTGTAGGAATTACAGAATACCATTCCCAATAACGTTTAGGTGCAACTGTAGTAACGAGTATTGTCGACATTAACACTACATTTATTAACACTAGCATTGGTAACAAATAAATTGATAAGGCTAGTAAATTCAAGAAATAAGCCAGAATAAAATAGATCGGAAGGTATAATACGACAAAATAAATTGATAAACCTAGCATTATTATGAAGGGTGTTAAATGTCTATTAATAGGTAATATCAACAAATAATTTTTATTCATCTTTAAATCCCAACCTATTGTATCTGATACATAGTTTTTTAAGGAGAGTAGAAGCATGACTGTTGATCCGCCCACAAATATATAGGATTTGTAAGTAGGTAAAAGTAAAATTAAGAATACTATTGTAGTTAAAGTACTGACAGCTATCTGTATGAAGGACATAAGTAAAGATAATAAAGTACTCGAACCCAGAAAATAAATTGAGTACGCATAAATGACGTATAGATAAGAAGTAACTCTCACTGTTTTGCACCTCCTGTTAATATGAGAAAGACGTCATCTAACGTAACGTTAAGTCTCCTAATCGAGACAACACCCCCAAGTGTTGAAATTTCCTTGATCACGTCTTGCAACTTATCGGAATAGAGTCTCACGTAGTTGCCCGATACTATAATTCGCCCAAACCGATTAATTTTATTTATTACACTTGGGTCAGATACTTCGAGTTCAAGAACTTCGTTACCTAAAGGTTTTTTCAATTCCTCCATTGAACCTACTGTTAGCAACTCCCCCTTATTCAGTATTGCTACTCTATCGGCTAAATATTCAGCCTCATAAATGTCGTTAGTTGCAATAATCACCGTGCTCCCGTATTTCTTCAAGTTCTTAATTAAGCTCCACACTTTGTGCTTGCCATCTATGTCTACCGTGATTGTAGGCTCGTCGAATATGGCTATTCTAGGCCTCTGGATTATTACCTTACAGATCTCGACCCTTTTCCTCTGCCCGCTGGATAATTCCCAGATTATTGTATCAGCCTTGTTAATAATGTCAAGTTCATTTAAACAATCTAAAATCCTCTGCCTTAATTCATTCTTTGGAATACCGTAAATTCTCCCATGAGCCCATAAAGCCTTATACACTGTAGTGTTGAAGAGCGTAACTTCGGTGAAAGCAAAGCCTATTAACTCCCTAACCTTTCCTGGGTTCTTTGTAACATCATAGCCCAATATATTCACAATACCCTCAGTGGGTTTAATTATTGTGGAAATGATGTAAAGTAAGGTTGTCTTACCCGCTCCATTTGGGCCTAATATCACAAAAATCTCATTTTCATATATTTTGAGATTTAACCCTTTGAGAGCAATTACTCCATTCTTATACACTTTAGTTAAATTCTGTATATTAATAATTTCTCTCATTAATATAATACCTCTGCGATTCTAATTAAGATAAAATCAGAATGCCTTTAGGAGATATTTTATATAATTTGCGATTCCCACCACTGATCTCATAAACTAACTCTAGTAATAAAGAATATTTTGGCTTATATTGTTTGTTATTGATTCCTCTTAAAGCTCCAATTACTTGCGTAATATTTACTCCAGCTCGTCTTGCAATTTCAGCTATATATAACGAATTTGGATAGGACTCTTTCAAAACTTTTAGGATTTCTAATCTTATTTTACTTTTCCTCAAAGAAAAAATGCATTTACTATCTATTTGGAAACCATGATTATCATTAGCTGCCATCTTATACATTATTATTATATTCTCCTTATTTAATTTTATTTTAATTATTGAGTATATCAATAGGTGAGTGTTCTCGTGCAGTCATCTTATTCGATATATTACTGTAAAATTATATCAGAGTTTTTTATATTCAATAATCCCTTCAGGTAAGCCTCATTCTGGGAGTCTTATCCCTTGAAAACACATGGGGATACATGACATTAAGCAAGGTAAGACTATAATCAACCATTCTCTAACTCCTATTGAAAGCCCTAGTGTCCCTAGCCAACCTAGCCAAATGAGCCCTACAGTAAGAGTTATAACTTTCAACCGTGTACTTCTTACTTGTAACGTGATTATCAAGAACTTGATAAACGGAATAATCATCAGTATAATTAACCTCACTCTTAGGCAGAGAATTCAAGAGAAAACTAAAAGTCTTATAATCCCTATCACCCGTAGTAAAGAAGGGTAAACCATCAGCCAAATCCACAAGTTCCCCCTCTTGGAACCATGCCCAACGTAAGTCCAACTCTCGTCAATTACTGTGACTTTTGCGGTAAAGCTTTTTAGTTGCTCTTGTAGGACTAATAAATTAACATATGCCACTATTCCCTTTCTCTTTATCAGACTGTAAACTGTAGTTAAAGGTTTTCCCTCAACTTTAGCTATCCCCTCATGCTCATCCTATTCAAGTACTCCTTCAAGATCCTCTCCTTTTGCTCCCTACTCATCCTATGACTATTAGCATCATAGAAAGTCCTTCTGCAGACATTATACTTGTACTTTGTCTTACCTCTTGATGAACCATTCTTGATCACCTTGTCCGACTTACAAGATGGACAGTTTGGCCTAATCTCCCTCCTCTTCCTTACACTCAATTTCCTAGTGTAGTAATAAATTGTTGATGGCGGTATTCCAAGCTTAGTTATTGGCAGTCCCAACAAGTATGCATCTATTGCCATTGAGATCCTTTCTAGATCGTGTTTTCTAGGCTTAACCTTTAAATTCTCTAAAATCAATACTATTAATTGTGTGAGGGTGACGAGGTCCATAGTTTAGGACCCCCTATACAATCCCGTCACCCTCACACAAGAAGTTTTCTCATGAAGACTTATAATCTTAACATATATTTAATATTTTTACTATTCAATATCGAATAAGATGACTGCATGAGAACACCCTAGTTGTAAGTATGGGTAGTGGGTTTACAACAAGTGATGCTAGGGAGTTAACAAGCCAGTGGGATTTTGTTATTAGGAGTATTGCTAGGGTTAAGAAGAGGTTGAGGAGGGATTTGGTACTTTTAGGCTATAGGGATAGTTTGTCAAAGAGGAGGAGGTTTTGAGGGGTGGTGGGGATAGTGTTGTCTTGTCTGAGGTTTCTTTTGGAGGAGCTTGAGAGGCTTGAAGGTAGGAAGAGGGAGATTGAGAAGGAGCTTGAGGATTTTGTCCCCAAGGATAGTTTGATTTTCACTATTCCCGGTATTGGTAGAACCTTGGGTTGTATTATTTTGGCTAGGGTTGGTGATGTTAGGCGCTTTAGTGATAAGAAGAGGTTTGTTGCTTATTGTGGTCTTGACCCAGTTGTTGAGTCTAGTGGTAAGAGTGTTGTATCGAGAGGTATATCCAAGAGGGGTGACGCTGTTTTGAGGAGGGCTTTTTACTTGGCAGCTTTGACTGCCATCAAGGTTAATCCTGTTATCAAGCGTTTTTAT
>JAPYVG010000150.1 GCA_028277025.1 Sulfolobaceae archaeon | reverse complement strand
GAGTGAAGGTGAGGGAGACTACAGTTAAAATTTACATGGAATTAATAGTATCATATTCTACTTCTCCAAAATCTCATTGGCAAAGGTAGATAATATTCAAAAGATATATGTTTTTAAGTGTTACCGACTCTCGAAACATCAACGTTGTAATTTAATTTGTAACTGTATTTTTATTTGTATTGAACTTAAATTGACTGAGGGTAGTGTATAACCGATTAGTTTGTATATTCTCAAACTAGCCTTTAACAACACAAACTTGAACTACTGTGCTAAAGACAGAGAGTTTTTGACAAGAAATAACTACTTATCCCTCCCTTATGAAGAAGACTAAGCTAAAACCACCACTCCTACGTTACTAGTGCATTTAAAGCTAATTTACTAAATTTTTTCCAACGTCTCAAGATAATGGGTATAAGTGTATATATACTAGAAAAATACTCGATCTCCTGCTCCTAACGAGCTTGTTTTCTCTTGTTTAGTCTATCACTTACAAGAAAAAACAAATCTACCCTGAGCAACGCTCCGCCTATAACCGTGAGGGGTAACATACCTAAAGCTATCCCTACCATAACCATTGCGACAGCTAACTGAAGAGTACCATACTTAAGCATTACCTTGAAATATCACAAGTCATGACTGAAAATACACTTTAATGTTTATTTACTTTTTATTCTAAGATTTTAGCTTCCCGGCTCAACATAGTTTAAGGAGTTTATACACGGTGAGTAGCATCGTTAAGCAATGAATAGTATGTAGACAAATATCTGAACAAGGGGAGTGTGATTACTGATAAGTTAACTAAGGAGTCGTGCTTAGCGAGTAGCATACTAAGAAGTAGTACGCTTGGAATGTTTTCAACAATTCCCCAACAAGAAAAGCCAGATCGAAAATAAGCCCACAATACTTAATAATGTTTAATGCCATTTCAATTCACATGAGACTCATTCCAATTCTTTTTCTCGCTTTCTTCATATATTCAATAGTATCAATAGCCTTTGTATATCAATTCAATCCAGAAAAAATGACACTTCTCCCCAATTATTACGAGTATTTCAGCGTGAATATCGTTAAAGGGCAAGTTTGGATATTCAACATAACAGCCTCAAACTTGGTCACTATTATGATCATGGATCCACAGGATTTCTACAACTTTAGAAATGGGTATTCAGCCTCATCCCTTTACATTAAAGTTAGCCAAGCTGCAACCTTTGAAATATCAAACCCGGGTAGTTATTACATAGTGATTTATAATAACGTAAGTGAAGAAGACGTCACAGTCAAGGTTGATTATACCTCTATACCGGTTGATTTATACTATGTTCGTCAGTCCCTTCCGGCTCCTATAGGCATAGCGTATTACGGGGAATATAATGGCTCTGATTTTGTGAATTACACTACACTTAAGTATGAGGAAGCAATTGGTTATGCTACTCTTTATACTATCTCAGCCTATAACTCCACACCTCCTGCTTTAGTAAATCCGTATGGATCTAGCTTACAGTTGAACGCCATGTTGCAAGTAAACACAGAGACGAACAGTTATCAGTTCTGGTTGCAAAATGTAATAGGATTCATTACATCTGGAGACTATTACTACATATGGGACAATGTATGGAACTCTACCTCGAGACCGTCTCTTCTGACCAACTCGAGTGTGACCGGTAACGGTGCAGTGTGTTTTTATGACGAGAAAAACGGTTATTATTATGATTATGTGACTGGAAGATTTAACTACACATTCCCCTTCTCCGTCATTCTATATATAAAGCTACAGAATATAACTCCTAACGTCGTAATAGTTTCTTTTGGTTATAATAACGGAGGCGGGGTAGTATGGTATGACAACGTCACAATACACGTCAATCACGTGACCTCAGCCTATATGTTAATAGACCCGATGAATATGACCGGAGGTATTCAGTATTACGACCTCGAATTAGTATTTGGTGGAGAATCTAATGGAGAATATACATACTTCAACTCTTTAAACGCAAGTTTGGCCTTAGCCATGGAATTACCCAACGGTAATTATGTCAATCCATATCCTCTATACACTTTTGGATCGGATACAGAGGAGTCCGCGGATAACCTCCAAACGGTATTTTACAACGGTCACGCTTACGTAACTTTAGGTAACAATAACTTCTACACTCAAGGTGCTAGTACAGTACCTGAACTGTTCTTTCCGAACACTGAAAATACATTAACAAGTAAGTCCGTAGAAAATACTTCACTGGGTTTGGGAATAACCAATTCTGAGAACACGATCACGATTCAGTCCGTAGAAGATATTGCACTAGGTTTAGGAATAATAATAGTCATCATAGCCGTGATAATATGGGCCTTAAGGAAGCTTATTAGATGGATGAAAAGGTTACGTAAACATAAATCTCATCGTTTCAGGGCAAGAGGGAGAAGGTATTCTCCCCATAATAAAGGAAGGTTCACTAACTCATTCGCTCTACGAGTAAACTCGCGTACATGCACCTTCTCACATTATATACAGATGCGAAGGTGAGGTATAAGGTAACTTTTTGAGCGTGGCTCAAGATAATCGTAAAATAAGCAGTTGAAGCCACCTCGTCCCTACTGTAAAAACAAGAGAAAAATTTTAGACGGTGATATAGTTAAAGTAGAAGATTATATAATTAACCTCTTTGTTAGTTTAAAAGCTACTTAGTTAAAGAAAGAGTGACAGATTGTTTGTGTTTACCCGTGGCGTAACTTTTCCTTACTTTTAATTACTTTTAATACTGCCACGGACACCCCTCTCAAGGACTCATACACAGTCACCCTTAATTCATTGGGGCTATTCGAGGGAAACATCACTACCCTCCCATCCACTCTTATTACTCCCATCCTCATGAGCAGTGCCCGTCATCAGTTAGGGAGATCATCAATAGAAAATTCATTGGTAACGCTATACAAACATAACTTGTCAAAACAATATTTAGAAGTAATTAAAATAACCAGTAGTCAAGTAGAAGCGTTACAGTCTTCATAACGAACATAAAGAAGCTCAGTGTCATCTATGTCTTTAAAGTTAAAGTTTATATATCCCAAAGATAAAGAAAAATAAGATGTGGAAAAGTAAAAAAATCTTAAGAATAGCCACGTTATTAATAATATTGACCATAATGGGTAACTTTTGGGATAATTGTTATCCACGGTATTTACAGAAGGGACTTGGTGTCGGATGGATAGTTAACTTATAGTTAGGAGGTGTGGTAATGTATGATTAAATGGAAATTAATATCCATAATTCTAATCGGAATAGTAGTGGTACAAAGTGTAATTATATTCAATCAATATAGGCACATAAATTTAGTTAATGAGCAATTTCTTGGTAATAAACAGATTATGGCTGTTGCTGTTTCTTCGCCGATATATAGGTCAACTCCGTTAGTCGGTAATTATCCATTTATAATTAATAGTGGAATATTAGTAAGGAACTTAACGCACTATGTTCTAATTATCGCATATGTTAATATTAACTTAACTAAGGTGAAAGTAGGAGATTCATTTTTGATATATCCATCGATTAATATTGGTAGTTATGCTCCGGAACAATTATATAATGATCCATTATTAAACGTGACAATACTTAACGATACTGTATTCAGTATGAATGGACTCGAATATCTTATTTTCACAATAAAAGTAAATATAATGGCATTGAATACAACGGCAAGTGGAGGTGCGACCATTTTATTAAATAGTAGTATTCATGATGTAAAGATCGGCGCTCCAAACGGATCAACAGCCGTTGCTGAAATATTTAATAATACATCACTATTTACAGGGTTGCAATTATATAACATTTCCGAGATAAAACTGGAGTTTTATATAGCACCGAACACGATATCGTTTAAGTTATAATTTTTATCTATGAGTATTTCGAAATGTTTTTTAGATTTAATTCCTAAAAATTAAATTTAAAATGCCATTATTTCTACGTTGAAGTCCTATTTATAATCTGAATAAAACAGAAAGTTTGGGGGTGAACAGGCTGAAAGTCACGATACCAAGGTTTATCCTCTTATACTTAAATATCTCTTTCTTAGTACTAGTGATGCTAAAGATGTCCAAACTAAACTGATTAGTTCGAGTTTTTCCCTATTATCACTTACTTGGTTTAATTCCTTCTTTAGGGCTAACAATAATCCCTTAACTTCTCCAAGTAGTCCTTAACATCTCTCCTTTCACTTTCAGCCTCTAAGTACGCCTTGTCTATAACGGGGAGTTGTGAACAGTATACTAAGACCG
>JAPYVG010000149.1 GCA_028277025.1 Sulfolobaceae archaeon | reverse complement strand
CTCACGACGTATCGTTTGTAAAGGGCTTCGGTAGGTTGGCATATAAAGACCAAACTAATGGCCACATAAAATCTTTCACTTTAAGGGCTATGATTGAGTACCTTGAATATTTCGGCTTCGAAGTCATAGACAAGAGGGGACTTATTGCAGATGGTATCCCTTCATGGCTTTCTGCTCTAGATAGATTTTTCTCCCATTTTCCATCATTAGCTTCTCACATGTTCATAGTAGCTAAAAAAGAACAGTAGCTGTTAGATTTTATCTTAATTTTAAGCCAGAGCTTGTCGCAAGACTCCATATAACTACTAAAATTAAGTTATGCCTTCAACTAGTTTTTTTGTATGATTTTCCCATGTATATTCCTTCTGTATTTTAGCTATACCTAACTGTAATTCCTTATATTTATTTTCATTCATATTTTTCAGAAATTCTTTAATTTCTTTAATATTGATACCATGGATAACTAAACCTACATTATATCTTTTAGCCAAATCAGCTGTTCCTAATTCATCATTAATTATCACTGGTAATGTATGCTGCATAGCCTCAATAAACGGCGTAGCTAGACCATATTCACCGTAACCAAACCTAATAAGGAATTTGCTTTTATCGTATAACTCGTGGAGTTTACTTTCACTTACACCTTCTAGCATCTCCACTTTACTTTCTATTCCTTCTTCTTTAACTTTCTTCAAAAAATATTCTTTAGCTTTTTTAACTCTCCAATTACCTACAAACAATAGTTTATAATCATCTATATTTTTTATTACCTCTACATAATCCCAGGGCTTCCTGCCTAGATCCCAAAATGAGACTGTTATTAGATAATTTTCCTTTTCTCTAAAGGATTTTTCAGAAATTTTATCCATACCAGGGTAATTAGATATTGCGTTTATTCCGTGTTTCTCATAGATAGTTCTGGCGACCTTATCAGTAACTGCGAAAACTTTTTTTGCTTTAATAAATACTTTTTTCTCTAAATTATTAATTATTTTTCCTAAGATCGGAAGGGAATAATTAGTTACCTTTTCGTGAACGAACACACTAAAAGGAATTTTGTTCCTTTCAAAGGCTTTCAAACAGCCTATTGCTGTAAACTGATCGTGGCAAATTAAATAATCAGCCTTTTCTTCTTTGGCTATACCACTAATTTTCATTATAAGATCTAGATCTACAGTGCTTTCAATTCCTCTATCTCTAGCGAACATTTTTGTTCCGACGTAAAAAATCGGCGTGAATATGCCATGTCCTTCTCTTATTACTTTGTAGTCTATGTCTTTTAACATCTCTTCGTAGCCTTTAGTGTTTGTCCCCCTTAGAAATATGAGCTTAGGCTCATATCCTAACTTTTTTAACCATCTATATTCGTTGATCGCTATTCTCTGTGCTCCCGCAGTCCAAAGAGTCCTTAAGATTATGAGTATCCTCGTCATAGGGTATCCAATTATTTTGCATATTTTTAATCTTTTGCTCTTTTATATGACAGTGTCATGTCTATGATAAACAATGCGAGGAGGAACATGAAAAATATTAAATCATTAAGATATAATTTTAACAATATATAAATTGTAACTCCTATAACTAGGATTGGAGTAAAGAAGACTATTGGATTTTCCATTTCGTCAGCTGAGTAAAAGGGTGGCTTGAGTAAGTCTATAAGATAAAATATTATAAGTATAAATGCGGATATAAACACATTTAGGAATGAAAATAAAAGAGATAATAGCGTAAATGTAAACATTGTCACGACGTTAATCTTCCAGTTCATAACTTAGTTATTTCTCTCTCACATTTATTTTTAACACATTTACTTAGACTGTTTGGTGATTAAGTAATAAACTAACGCAAATACAATCTAAAACCAGATAAATAAGTAAGTTAAATCAGCCGATAATAATGAATCGAGTTCCCGAGCTTCTAAATAAGGCCGATAGAGTGAGAATAATCGTGTAAGATCAAGATGCCAAGAATTTCTCACAAATAGATATGAATTTCAGTCTTCTTGCTTTTAGCCACTTATTTTCATCTAAGTTTATTTTTTCTAACCTTTTACGGTCTTAAGATATCCTTAACTTAGTGAGTTGGAGTGAATTTAGGACTTTCTTTATACACAACCCCTAATGAAGGTATATCACTCGTTATTCGGTAGAAAGTACACTTCAGTTAGTGGTTACTACAACAAAAGTCATGGATAAAACTAAGTTTAATCTTGAGAGCTTAAGGCCTAGATTTTACTGATATCAAATATTAAGCTAACTGTAGAGGAGTTACAAGATTATCTCATATCCTTTGCCATAAGTCATGAATTACAATTTTCTACATCTTGCCGAATTGGAAACCGTTTGATAATAATTTTCGGAAGTTACCTATGTGCAGAACTAATATAGTTGACAGTGTCGTCGAGGGCGATTCACGGATAATTGCGAATTCATTTAGTTTGATTGAAAAATCTAAAATAAACAAATTTAAGCGAAGTGAATAAAAAGAAATGAAATTAATAATGTTGAACGTCTTGAAGTAGTACTCAGAAAGTGATAATAGTAATGTGCGTAAATAGCAGTATAAAGTTTCTAATTAGACAATTGCATAGAAGAGGATAAATCGAGTAAAAACTCTTTATCTTAATCTCTCTCTTTCTCATGTGTTCTCAATTCAGATTCCTTCACTTCACGGTAAGTACTTAAAGGAAGTCTTTGAGTCTATTAGGCTCCAAACCTTTCAAGATTATGAGGTAGTTGTAGTTAACTCTGGAGGGGATGAGATAAGTGATCTAATTAGAGAATACGGTTTCAAAGAGGTTAGGAACGACGTTAAACTTTTGGAAGCCCGTTATTTAGCAAATAAGGAAAGTAAAAGAGATTACGCCCTTTTACTTGATGAGACAAGGCCTTTGAGGAAGGATGCACTAGAACTAATCTCTAAAAACCTCCACGACATGGTTATAATTGGTGAGAGGGAGTTAGGGGAGTCTGTATGGGTTAGGGCTGCACAGCTCGATAAGGATAACATAATGCACTGTAACTCACCGGAAGCTATTAAGGGATTTGCTTTGCCTAGGGTCTTTAAAAGGGAGCTATTAACGCTGGCGTTGGAAGCATTGAGAGTGAACTTGGGCGATATATTTAGTCAAGTAGTGTTCCCCGACCATGAATTGATTTACTATGAGGCTTCGAGGCTTTCTAACGACGTTTTCGTTATCAAGGACGAGTTAATTTACCATTACGGTGACGTTAAATTGAGTGATATTATGAGGAAGTATTACCGTTACGGTAAGAGTTTGAAGGTGTTGAAGAACACTCCTTATTCTTTTATGACGTCTGTTAGCAGAAAAAAGAGGGAAATATGCAAGGGAGGAATTTACGATAGGGTTGTCTTATATACCCTTTACTTTGCGAGGGGGATTCCGTTCTTGTTGGGAGAAATTCTTTGATGATGCCCGACCGTGATACGCTATGTGGAGTTCTTTAATTCTTCTCAAAGGAACGTATAACTAACTTGTAACTCAACACAAGATTTGGAATTTATTGCTATCTCTCTAATTTAAGATCCAAGAAAATTCAACTAATCCACAAAGCACCGATGATGCTTTGTTTACGAACGGTAATCCCTCACGCGGATAAAGACTTTCTATCTATTGATAGTAATCTTTACTCATTAGACGCTTACGATGGTGATAAGTTCGTTACTTTCTGTTGCTGTAAATGTATCCTGTGACGATTTTTGTTGTTGAAAAGTTGAATAAACAAGAGATGTTTAGAGATGCCAACGACAAGCTGTCTAAGAAGGTTTGAAGGACTGTATGGAGGACTATACACCGTGTGCTAAAATACAAAGCTCCACTTTACGGTTCTTTCGTTAAGGAGGTGAACCCACATCTCACTTCCAAGTCCTGCCCCAGATGTGTTTCCCGAAAGGTCGGCAGGACTTTTCACTGCGAGAGGTGTGGGTTCATTCTGGATAGGCTATTGAACGCGTCTCTAAACATATACCTCAAGATGTGCGGGTTTCCCCACCTCTTTCTTACTCCCACTGGGAGTAGGTGGGTTGGGGTTATCCCGCTAAAGGGGCGGAGGGGTATGAACGGGTTTTCCCGTGACTCTGATGAAGCCCAACGGCTGAGGATTAGATACAAATTCATGAAAATTCAATGAAGCCCAAACCCCATTCTTATAGTATAAGGTTCTTAAAGCATTAATAAAAGGAATGGAATTATTTTTAACTTGTCAAATTGTGTGAACGCCCACACTTATTTAGCACATCACGATATTTATTAGTTAGAATTACTGT
>JAPYVG010000148.1 GCA_028277025.1 Sulfolobaceae archaeon | reverse complement strand
TTACTAACAACCTTATCATGTATCTCAATTATAAGAGGTTCTTTATCACTATCTCCTCTCCTCCACTCTTCAAACTCGTTCAGTAGTCCTGCTAAGATCTGCATTAACTTACTTTCCATGGAAAGTCGACCTTAACTACTGGCTTCTATTAAACTATACAATTCTTTAAGCTTTTCAACTACCCTTTTACCCTTTTCTGTTAATTTAATATACCTCCTTTTAGGAAAGCCTCCAGTTTCCTCGATCTCTTCTACTAATCCCCGCTCCTTTAAGCTTTTAACGGCATTATTTACTGGAGCTGTTGAACTTTTGTAAGTTCTATCAATTTCCTTAGTGTTACTTTATCATTATCATAAAGTGCTAATAACGCCCTCTGTTGCATTTCCGTTAGGTACTCCATCAATATATGAGATGAAATATGTGATATTACAATTAGGTAATATGTAATAGGTGACAGTAAGATTTGTATTATGTAATATGGTAGTAGTAAGCATAGAAGGAGAAGTTCTCCTACACTTCTACAAGAAAAGGGAAAGAACGAATTCCAATAAGATAGCTAAAGAACCGAAACTTAACAGGGTCACGGTAGTACATATTCTAGAAAGATTAGAAAAGAGAAGCCTAGTGAGGAGTGTAGAAAGTACAGTTATAGTAGGTAAAATAAAGAGGGTAGTAAGGGAAAGGAAAACGTCCTTTTCTCGGGTTATTGTACCAACCCTTGTATATCGAGAGGGCATCACGGTAGCAATCCTCAGCGACCTTTGACGGTAGATTGAATTCCTCCTTTAACTCCTCGTACAACGCCTCGTGGACTTTGGATAGCACTCCCCTTTCATTAGGGTTCGGGACGTTTTCCTTCAACCAAAAGAGGGTGAAACGGAGCGCTTTTACGTAGTTATTAATTAGGGCTAGGAGGGGTTCAGAGAGGGCGATCTTCATCGAAACTGTAGCTCTGATCGCCTTATTATCCCTCCTAGCCATTGGAAGAAATTTAAGAAAAAGAAATATTAAATTATAAGGGGACTGTCCATCCCCGCCCTAAAGGGTGAGGCTTTCCGCCCCCTTAACCCCTTTTTGAAGACTGGGGAGTTTACTCGACTGTGCTTTTAAAAAGAGTTGTTTTAAGAAGTGAAAAATGAGGAAAGCTCTAACAGTATTCATTATTATATTATTGCTACCTAGTCTGATAGGAGGAGTATCTAACTTACTAGTGTTAGCTGCAAGCGGAGGAAGTTCTGGGAACAGTTTGGCAACGTTCATATCGATGTTACAGACACTGATACCAGCTGCGTTAATTTTGCTTACGATTTTAGCTAAGAGATACGACCAGCGTTATGCGTTAGTGTTGTTTACTGCAACTATGGCTAATGCGGTATTTCTAGCAGCCGCTGGACAAACACCGATTTCTTCTTATTCTCCTGAAAACGAATATTTTAAACAACTTACAATTTTAGGGCCTCAAACAATATATGTAAGAGATACTTGCATATGGACAAGAAGTGGGGCGTCTAACCCCCAATGGTGCATAATGAATAGTAGTAATGGGGTAAAAGTAGCTTCAGGTTCAGGAACTACTGCAACGTGGACCGCAAAATTCTCCTGGAAAATACATTATATTAGCTACAAGTATCAGTTCAAATTCTTCTGGAACAATTTATGGATACGGAAGTTTCATCTTCAATAGCCAAATATCCTCCTTCTCCCCTGGGCTGGATCGCTGGTGCAATAACTTCTGCACTGCTATTAATAGCTACATCTATAGCTTATAACGCGCTGAGAGGTTTCTATTCCGATCTAGTAGATTTGGCAGGAGATATATTGTATAAGTTTGGGAGTTTGGGCTCTGTTCACTACTTCTGGTATAACAATCTATCATTTAGGAAAACTCTAACAACTCCGTAAACTACTGCATCTGGGCCTTGGTTAAGTACTACATCTGTTGCAGTGAAAGTTCTAGCTTTTGTTCTGCTCTCTACCCACGTCCTCAAAATCTGAAGGTCATTTGTCTCACTCCATGTATATAATAATTTGTTGTCCTTCCATATCCCTTTATCGTTTATCCAGTACCATGAAGAGAATACTGCGAAACTCCTTCTATCACTAGCTGTGAAATCTGCAAATTCTGGTGGAACTTTTTCCCGCTTCTTATTGCCACTACTAACGGTAAAATGCCGAATATTAAAATCCAAATAGAACCTAGGGTTAATCCTGTCGTCGGGTTTGCTACTATCACGCCTAGACCTATTAGTATCGTAAATACAGCATAATCTACTAGAGCTGCCCTACGTCCGTTTAATCTTTTGGTATCTTGAGAGGTCCTTTCAGTATTTCTTTTCTCCTTCTATAGCTAAATACTTTTCGGCTCTAATGGAGTTAGTCCTAAAATTACCGTGAACTCCAGAGGAGTTTAAAGGAAGAGTTAAAGGAGAAAAACCTAGGGAAACTAAAGGATAGATAAAAGTTTAAATTATCTCTTTTGTTGAGTGATTAAGTCATTGATACCTTTGATTACTAATTTTCTTAAGATATCGTAAGCTTCAATAGCATATTCTTTAAACTCTCCTCGAAGATCTGCATTTCCATTTATAATATCCTTCAAATGATTTAACACCGTGTTATGCATTCCTTTAAAATCTTTATCATCTGTAATGAAAACGATCTTATCGTAAATCCTGCCACGTAATAACAAAAAGAGGTATACGAATATTAGCTGGTCATTTCTACTTGGCGTCTTGCTATATCCTTTGGACTTTAAGTTGCGTATATATGCATTAATACCTTCATAAATTAGCTGAATTTCTCTTATGGTATAATCACTAAAAAGTATTTTAATATCGTCAATTACAGTGCATTTTTGCTTGATTAAATATTCCACACTAGCTAAATAGTCAATTAGATCCTGTGTTCTCTCATTTAAAGTTATATGGTTCCTAAGAGCTTCAAGATTTGAGTGGAGCAACTTATCTTCTAACTTTAAGAAGAACACCTTTGCAAGTATTCGCCTTATTCCTCCCGATAAGATCTGTCCTTTATAGTACTTAGTTAGTATCTGATCATAGATTTGTATAAAATTCTTTCTAACGTCTTCAAGAACTCGTAGTTTATCTTCTACCCCTAGTTTATCCCAATCCTGTTTAGATAGTATTTTCTCATAAATCACATGGGAGGTTACATTATAAGCGTCATAAATTATTGTCTCGAATTCACTTAAATTGATATGAAGTATAACGCATTGTCCTTTACTTAACGAGTTAATAAAATATTCAACAGCTGGATTTTCATTCAGAATTTCTCTATATAACCATTTTATAACTATATTGGTATCTAAGAAAAAAGTTTCCTTTTCACTCATGAGTTATCAGCGTGGATCTTGAAAAATAGGTAATAACCTAAGGAGTCCTTCGAGGGCATAGGTATCCTATCGGCAACTAGTGCGTGTAATAATGCTCCGCTTAGCTCAGATATATAAGGGAATACTTCTTTTTTCTTTATATATATCAGTATAGGCATCCCGAAAAATCCTACTAGGAAATTAGCGATGTTGAATATATCTTTAATCCTAGAATCTTTTGTTTTTATGTTAGGATTGGTTATGTCAGTCTTATGTAGTTTTAAGTATACTGTTGTTACGAAGCGTAAATACAACGAATAATAGGTGGTTATTAGGAAATTAGGGTTATCAGAATTTAATACCTCTTTGTAGAACTCCTCTTCATTTTTCTTCAACCCGTCAATAAGTTTTTGTAGCTCGTTCATTACCATATTAACGTATTCTCCTATGGTTGTATTATTTTCAAGCATAGAGTTATATAATTCAAAATCCTCCTTTATTTTTTCAGCTTCTTTTGACAGTATTTTTAACTTGTCTTTATCTTCAGGATTTAGGATCAACATTAGCACACCCTCATATATCTCGAACAAATTCTCCTCATATTGCTTGACTAAATAATCCCGCATCTTCGCTAAGAGATGTACAGGGAAATTCCTATTCTTCGTTTCGTTAGGAACCTTGTAATATTCCTCCAAAAGGAGAGAAAGATCAGCTGACATAGTTACCAATCTGCTATGCTATAGTGTAACAGAATAGGTTTAAAAACTTTCTTCCTAACTATCCTAGAGCTAGATCTCATTTTGCCTTAAACTCTTCCTTTAAACTCCTCTAGAGTTCACGGTAATTTTACGTTAAACTCCCGTAGAGTTAAAACTTATAGCCTGTGAAATTAATTTATTTATAATGCCATGTATAGTTAGAGTCAAGGACCAAGAGCAGATTGTCCAATTAGCCAAGAAGTATAGGAAATTCCAGATGGAGTTAACGATATACCTT
>JAPYVG010000147.1 GCA_028277025.1 Sulfolobaceae archaeon | reverse complement strand
CCCCCCCCCCAGCCTCTCATAATACCCGTTAAAAGGCTCAAGACCCCTATCAACCTAAAAGGAAAATGTAAGGTATTGTTAACTTAACGTATTTGGAGAAGAGGAGGACTAAGAAAAATTGTAAGACGAGGAAAGAGAATGAGAGGAATTTCCCTATGACCTCCTTATCAATCTTATAATAGAGTGTTAAACGGTAATATACCAAAGGAGTTTTGTCTGCTCTTATTTGTCGTATAATGTTCTCTTTTGATTTTAATATTTAACAAAGCTTGCAGTATATAGCTGTTGGCTAGTAGAAACTTAATTATCAAACTCTTTCATTATCTCATGATTAAATAAAGAATCTTAGTTATCCTCTTTAAACTATAGGGAGTAAAGCCTTCAACTATTTTTACTTCCTCACTACCTATTATTCCTAATAATTTGAAACCCAAAAGAACTACTATTAATATAACTTCCCAATTTGTCAAAGCTAAAAAAGATAACCTATTAACGCAAGACTTGCAATTTCCCTCCTTTCCAGTTTGAATACACCTTGGATATGAGAAAAGAGTAAGTAGAGAAGTGAAGTAATAGTCACGTTAAAAGCTTGAGCAATCGCTGCTCCGTAGATACCTATCCTAGGAATAAGATAATAAGACACTCCTACAACCTCAGATGCACTAATAATGCCGTTGACAACAGTTTCAGATAAACCGTGAATTTTATGTCATTTGATATCATTTAACATTCCTAATCCCTTTAATGCTATTAAGTAAGCAGAGGCTGTATGCTTGTCGAATCCCTTCTCCCTCATTACTCTGTCGTGTTCTTCCGAGTTTGTAGTACCCTTAGGATTAACTAACACAACGTCGAAACCTAACCTAAGTGCTTTAATAACACCGTGAATTAACATTTGCTTCTTAGCAAAACGCGAAACCTTCCTATTACCACTCCTACTCCTAGTGAACTTCCTCCCCTTCACTAGGAACAAGTCCTCAAAAACTACATAATCAACACCAATCCTTGATAGGTAATTAAGAGCTTGTGATAGAGCATTCAAACGCAAAGCCATAGCTTTCCCTTTAGGAAAACCCGGTCTGGTAACATCTGAATACCACCACGTCTTTTTAGCAATAACTTTACCATCCTTGTTAACTACAACAACGTTTAACCTATCACTGTTCAAATCAAAACCGGCAATCAAACCGTAACCTTTGGGTTTCGGCGAAGAGAAGTGCTTTAAGTACAACCAGAGTGGGATTTGGAGGTGGATCATAGGGTAATCCTTGAAACTTATTACAGCACCGTAACCCTCCTCCCTCCTTTGAGATAACTCCTCTAGCTCAGAAAGTAATGGTAAGTACTCCTTGCCGAAGTACGCTTTGCCGTGAACCCACTTACCCCATGGGTCTTTAACTCTAACTTCCACGTGGTCTTCTAAAACGTGAAACTTCACATTTCTGTTCCCCTTATCGGCTCTATTTCCTCTGCTGGCAAACCAGAACCTCTTAATCTTAGCGTGTATTATCTTGCCCTTTTCATCTTCTCTCTCCAATAAACCGTCAGTGATTGTCTTAGCTTGCTTTAAAGCAGTTTCTAGGTAAACGTAGTTTGGCAAAACGTCGTAAAACTCCTTGGTTAACTCGTCTACACTTTTCCCATCAAACAATGGCCTAATAGCACTCTTAACTACTTGTGAGTAAGCCCTAGCAATCCTAACGACCCTCTCTTTCTCGTTAAATAAGACTCTACCATTTATCGTAACGAATTGGAAGTTTTCGAGGGCTTCCCTAGAACAGATAATCCTATTCCTCATCATCTGGTAGGATGACAATTACTATCACCTCTTTTTCTAACAAGCCCTTAATCTTCTCATGGACTCCCTTAGGGACGTATATTGCGTATTTTGGATCTCCGTATTTGTCATGGCCCATTGAGAATATTTTTGAATGGAATGTAACTTGAACCATAATTGATTATTTAAAGTAAAGCTTATAAGCTTTACTTACAAAAATTAATCGGAGGGTGCCACGATGAACTCGATGAGCAATGTGAGGGGGAGGAAGGTGCCCAATGAAACTCCCCATGTCCTTGAAGGGAGAGGTTTAACTCCCGTAGACGGCATGGGGAGGGAAATAAGGGGAATGAGGACGAGAGGTCGAATACAAATTCATGAAACCTCAATGAAAGTCCGACCCCTATAATTATGAAAGGTCTATAATTCTTTTTTGCGGCTATAAAAAAGTCGATGGAGTTGAAACGGCATCATTGAAGTTAAAGACAGAATTAACAACTGCATTGAAGGAATACCCGGTACGTACTGTGGTAAGAACTTCGAAATGAAAAAGGGGAAATAGTGTAACCTAAAATAGCCATGGGTAGGGAAATTAGAGTCACAATTCTAAAGCTAATCGAGGAAATCTCTTTCATGTCTTTCCCTTTAGCGTAATAGTACGTCGAGGAGGGGAGAAGAGAAGAAGAGAAAGACGAGATAAGCATTGATGGAACAACTGCAGCTAAGGCTACTAACTGGTATATACCCAAGTAATAGGAGCCTAAATGGAAAGCAGTAACTACTCTGTCCCCTTGACCAGAAATGAAAGACACGACGCCAGTTAAGTATATAGGAAAACCTACCTTCGCAATTTCCTTAAAAATATTAGGAAGAACTTGAACGGAAGACATACAGTTGATAAATATATTGCCTTTATTAAAGCCCCTACCGTCCATATTAAAAGCTCTGTATCGTGATAGAAAATTGCAATATTTGACCTCTTCTGGAAAGGTTAATAATAGACGTGATATCATAATACATATTTTCAAAAACATTGGTGTTCTAGTCGAGCGTTTTACAGATTTTGGGCATACGACAATGCCTTTTTAGCGTATGTAATTTTAGTCAACACATTAACGTCTAATAATTTATATCGTCGAAAATTTTCCAAGATAAGTCAGATATTTACAGACTAAACAAAGTTGATCAACGAGTTAAAATTCAGGTCATCAACTCCAGAATATAAGATATGAACTTAAGTTCAGACGGCAAAAACGATTTAACTAATTTCACATCTCCCTTTTCTATCACCTTAAACGTTTTAAAAAATAAGATGACTAAAAGAGGGAGAAGGAAGTCTAAGTACGGAGGATCAACGAAAACCTCATAAAGGCCTACTAAAGGTATTAAAGTTAACAAAACGGCCTCTTTTCTACCCAAAACGAAAACGTTTTCTTTTAGTGCGTAAATTATAATGAAAATTGAGGAAATAATTGATACCACGAGTTGTGAAATTGCACCACCCATTATCCCAATTCTAGGAATTAATAAATAGGAGGTCGACAAAACTAGGCCACCGTTAAGAATAGAAAGTAGTAGGAATGGTCTTAACGATTTTTTAGCGGCTATGATGAAGTTCGTTAAGGAACTTATAGGAAAAGGAAGAGTAGTTGCCAAAAGGAGAAGAATTAAAACTTTAAGTCCGGCAGTATAATCTGGGAAAAACTTGTTAACAACTAAGACTGCTACCGGTATTGAAATAATGACGGCGAGAAAGGTAATTAAAGACAGCAAGCGAAAAGAAATTGACGACATCTTATTCTCGTCACTACCTAAAGCCTTATAAAAAGAAGCTGTGGGTAACAACACTCCGCTCATTGAACCTAAAAACATTGAAGGTACTCCAGCTACTAAAGCAGAAAACTGGTATAAACCCAGGTAGTATGAGCCCAGCAGATAAGCAGTAGTTACTCTGTCACCTTGTGAAGAGAGGAAAGTTGCTGAAGAAGATAGATAAAGAGGTAAGCCTTCCTTGAAGTGCTTAAAGAGAAAAGCAAAGTCAAAAGAAGGTAATATTAACCCCACTTTCCTACTGAGAAAAGCGTAGTTCATGGAGACTGAGATAATCCCTCCTAAAGTCCATATTTCAATGAAAAGGTAAATGTTGTGAGAGAGAACGGCAATTATTGAGATTCCCCACCTTATTATTAGGAAGAGATTTCCTGTTATCGCTGTCTCAGTGAACATGTCCATTCCAACCATTATATTGCCCATAACACCATTAAGCAAGTAAAGGAAAAGGTAAGGTATTGCTAACTTAACGTAATTAGGGAAAAGGAGGAGAATAAGAAAAAGCGGTAAGACGAGGAAAGGGAAAGAAAGAAACTTACCTATTATGCTCTTGCTTATCTCTTTCCTTGCGTAAAGGTAAGAGATCTCTCTCGTTATTATTTGTCCGGGAATAAAGTAAAAGAAGGCAGAAGTTACTACTTCGAGGAGTTGGATTATTGCGACTTTTCCGAAGAATTCTGGGTTAGTAATCTTAGCTGTAATGATGAAGAAGATTAAAGCAACTATGACGTTGGTAGTAGTTA
>JAPYVG010000146.1 GCA_028277025.1 Sulfolobaceae archaeon | reverse complement strand
CTCTTTAAGTAATAAAGTGAGTTCTCTCTCTATCTAATAGCATTTATAATTATATTCAACATTTCTGGATAGGCAACTAAACGCATCTCTCAATATTTACCTCAAGATGTGCGGGTTTCCCCGCGTCCGTGATATTCCGCGGGTGTGGGTTGGGTTATCCCGCTAAAGGGGCGGAGGGATAACGGAAGTGACTCTGGTGAAGCCAAGGGCTGAGAATCGATATTAAATATTATGAAATCCTATGAAGCCCAAACCCCCTAACTCATACTTGACCTAAACAATTAACCTGGAACTAACCTTCTCTCCCAAAAGACTAAGGCTATGGAATACTTAATCATCTCTAAACTCCTGTTAACAGCCTTAGTAGCCCTCTTAAGGGATCATACATAGTCATTCATTGGGGCTAGTAGAGGGAAACATCACTTACTCATAAGCGGAGTTATCATTTGAAATATTATTAAAGGAAAATTTTTGGATAATCTCATAATAATATAATTAAATAAAAACAACGTTTAGAAGCGTTCAAAATAACTATACTAAAGTTTTTAAATATATATAATTTATTCACTTCTCATTAGCTTTCGTCAGAAAAGATTATAGAAACTTTTGTAACTAATAATTATCAAGAAAGCTAAGTACATCTTTTGCTGATTCTAAAATTTTTCTTAGTATGTTTTCATCTATTTTAACATTCTGAGTGCGACCTTTATAGGGATGGCTAGTCAATCTTACTTCGGTCGGGTTTAAAGTATAATGGTCTACTGCTACACGATAAACATATAAGAGGTATATTTGCGGATCGAGTCCGCTACTGGCTAAGTCTTGAATAAATTGAGTGTGAGGAAAACTATCATTGTTGTTACCCTTACCCTTATTCCCTTTACAAATATTTTTTATAGACCAATAGTTAAATAGAGAGAAATACACTGCGCTAATTATTCTCCTTATAAGTACCTCATCTAAACTATTGCTCAAAAGACTCTCAAAATAATTTAACAGTTTATGGGGCTTTAACTTATTTGCATTGCTTGGTTGCATACTAATACCACTTTACCTGCAATGTCACCTAGACCTTCTCTATTTAGAGTATCTTTAGTATACTTTGCTAGGTACTTCCATTCTTCCCAATCACAATTGTTTATGCGAATTTCTACGAATAATGGTTGTGAGGATTCTACGTCTTCTGTAATACTAATGCTAGAAATATTAATTGGAAATGTATTAATCAGCCATAAGACTATTGATGCTAAACCCCTTAGATCTATAAAATTACTGATACTGTTCACGCAATCCTCATCAATATAAGTTTTCAATATTTCAAGAGCTTCTTTCTTATCAATCATATTAAAAATACTACGGATAGAATTACTATAGGTCTCAGTAGTAGTGGTTACTGGAATATACTTAGAGGAAATACTGATTTGTGTTGGCTCCAAGTTAGAGTATATAGTGAAATTCTCCGTCATGTTTTCTCACCTATTTTGTGCCAGCTTATCTTTGGGGTCCATCTTAACGTATATAGAGGTTCTTGTCGCATCTTAAATTGAGTATTTTTAGACGCCATTATTGGTTCTATCTCAAGTCTAATTAAATATTCACCAATTTTCGCATCTTTATAAATTACTTCTTCATAAGCTGAGACTTTATCGTCTATTTCCAATTCTATCCAGCCTTCATTAACTTGTTTACCTGGCTCTAGAATAGGTTTATCCTTGACCTCATTTAGGGCCCCTTCAGAAGGATGCACAGATATTCCAACGATAAAATTAACATTAAATTCCACACCAAAAGGCGAAGATATTTGCAAAGGTATAACGTCCACAATTGCTGCACGCAAAATAATTATACTACCATCACTGACTTTCACATAACCTCTAACTGAGTTCCTAAAACTTATATTATTTAGTAAAGTGCTCATCATAATCAGCTGTCAACAATTTACTATTTACCATAATAATAAAAAGCTATTTCCTAATTTAAACGAGATAGTTCTAGGGATGTTTTTAAAAAGTTTTTCAAGCTTCCCTCAGACTACAAGGATTTTCCAATAAATGCTACTCGGGCTTATTTTTCTGCTTCTTCAAGGGCTATTCTCTCAATCTCCTTAACCGAGTTGTTTAATAATGCGTTTTCTGGATAAGCAATTGAACGCATCTCTAAACATATACCTCAAGATGTGCGGGTTTCCCCACCTCTTTTTTACTCCCACTGGGAGTAGGTGGGTTGGGGTTATCCCGCTAAAGGGGCGGAGGGGTATGAACGGGTTTTCCCGTGACTCTGGTGAAGCCCAAGGGCTGAGAATTGAATACAAATTTATGAAAATTCAATGAAGCCCAAACCCCACCTTTCCGAAAGCGGTCCTAATTTCCTCAGCTAACCTTATGAAGAAGTCCCTCTGCAAAATTGATCACCTCAATAGCAACGTTAATGCATTCCTCTGCGTCAGCTCTCTCGTAACTTATACTCGTATTATACCTTGACACCAGATACTCGTCACTTAAAGACTTTAACTTACTCCTATTCTCCCTGACAAAACGATCAATCCTCTCATCATTTGTGACAGTCCTTATATGATTAAGTATGATCCTCAAGTCGTGAACGGTAGGAAAACTTCCTGTCAAAGCTATACTTACCCCCTTAAAGTAAAGAACCGAAGCTAAACTCGAGAGAAAACAGACTTCACAATAATAACCCTTTTCCAAGGATATTTTTGCTAGCTCGAGGTATCTCTTAGCCTTAGTTATAAGCTCATTAGCCTCGCTTGAGACCATAATTACTTGTAGAGTATCACAATGAATAAAGATTTTTGCAAAAATGTCAGTTGACTAATTTCTAAAATTCAAGTATTGTAATATAAACTGAAGTTTCTAATTGGATGATGTAAGGGATTAGAATAGTTCTATGAAGAGATCGTTTGAGTTATTAATAAAGAGAGAAGAATAATCGACGATTAGCTAGAAGACTAACTTTTATTGAAAAGAGTACTCCACTTTAACCCTACTTTCCCGCGTGAACACTTTCATTAACTCATCCTTTTTTAATATCATTCGGATGATGTAGTTGAACCAGTATAGTATTTATTGGAAAAATCTAAGGTCAGTTATTATGTACTTCCAGAGCGTGGATCAAGACAGTGACGCTAGGAAGACACCTAGTGAAACTCTACGTTAAAGCTTAACTTATCCCTTATAGAACGAATCTCCTACCACTAGAATTTAGGGCATTTTTAATTTGTCAATCCGTTAAACCACCTCTACTCCGTGTCTTTTGGCGAGGCTCTTCAGGGCTTTATCCTTAGTAGCTAAAGGTAATTTATTTTCTATAGCGTGGGCTAAAATTACAATGTCGTTATATCTGGATAAGCTTAACCTTTCTTTGGTTAATATTTCTAAAGCTCTACCTATAATGTCATCATTGTCGCACAGGATTTTAGCCCTTTCATTAGCCACGTAACTTTTTACGTACTCTACGTTGTCGATGTTGTTAGCTCTCAGAAACCAAGTAAACTCATGGATAACTAAGGAGGGGATTAACCATTCCTCAAGGCTGTCTAATAATTCTTCGGCTTCTTTATGAAACTCCGAATCTTCTACTAGGTCATAGATTAATATGTTTGTGTCAATGACTGCTTTCATTTAAACCCCTTTCTATGTCCCTTTCAATCTCCTCGATAGTTAACTTCCTCCCCAATTTGATTCTAGGTCTTACAGTTAAGACTTTCTTTATTACTATCCTGTCCTCTTCTATGTAAAATTCTAAAATATCTCCCTCATGTATGCCTAGCTTGTTTCTTATGGAGGCGGGGATTGTAACTTGATAGTTTCTGGTAACCTTTACCCTTTCCACGACTTAATACTTGATCTAGTTATATATAAAAATTTCTAGTAACATACTCTACACCGGACTTTTACGTACGCGGTGATTAGATATTTACAAAGTTGGGGAAAAACGGATGAGCTCTCTGAAAACAGATTGAAGAGGTCTCAGATCTTGGTGCGTATAATTGACAAGTTACAGTAGCTTCTAACTAAAATAATTGCGAAATAGTTTCACTGTGTAATGATTACACTTCTACGTATTCTTCGATCAATTTAAGAAAATATCCTTCTTCTTCCTTACTAAGTATGTGTATGTCTAATTCTACTTCTTCATCTACTTTATCGAGTATTTCTAAAGTCCTCCTTATTTTCTCCTTGCTGCTTAACTTCTCGTCGTAGATTACTGCTATATCTAAATCGCTGCTACCCGTGACTCCACCTTTGACGACCGAGCCGAAGACTATTACTTTATCAACCTTTCCCAACGTTATTGCAACCTCCTTAACCCTCTGTGCTATTGTTCTCCAATTGTTTTCTAAGTACTTTATGTACTCTAGTCCTTGTAGCACCACTTTTCTCCCCAAATAT
>JAPYVG010000145.1 GCA_028277025.1 Sulfolobaceae archaeon | reverse complement strand
TGATATTATTGCAATAGTTAATTTAAACAGGAGGGGGTCTCTGACCCTCTCGACTGCCCCTCAAATGAGGGATGTAAACCCGAATCGATGAGGGGAACCCTCGCCCTTCAGGCGGGGAGGAAGTCAGCTCCTCAGAGTTCCTATAATCAACGAAGTTAGGGTCGAAACCATTATACGAGAACTTGTGCAAAGATAAAGCAATTCTTATCACGTTCTCAGCGTTGATGCCTATGTTTTTTAAGTCTTTTGATATCCCTATTAACCCCTTTGTAGGTGCCGAATACCCCACGTTCTCGTACCAATACTTTTCGTTTTTTAATTTGATAATCTCATTAAGGTTCTTTACAACCAGCGCACTAACAGCGGATTTTACACTTAAAAATGCCTTTGAAGAAGCATTCTGTAACAGACCTTTTTGTAGCATCTCTAAAGCTTGTTTACCTTCAACTAAACTATCGTATAATTTAGCGTAAATATAACCTTTAGAATTACTTTTATAATCTAAATATCCTTCCATATGTTAAGTGCATACTAACGAGTAAAAAGCTTTAAATCAGTGTGACACCTTCCACTGACGTCTTACATAAAACATTTTAGTCAGATCTTGCTATAAAGATCTGATTAATATGTTTTATATAAGCTTTCGGTATTAACCTTTCCATGAAAAATTAAGCATAGTCCACACTACTTACGCAATGAAACCCGCTTTACTCACTAGCATCAAAGGGTTTATTATAATACAGCACAGCCAAGTAATAACAGCCAACTTTCTAGCACACGCAACAATCGACTTCTTACCCCTAAGCCTACCCTTATAATCCTCATAAAAACGCTTAACAATAGGATTAACCTTGATGGCAGTCAAAGCTGCCAAGTAAAAAGCCCTCCCCAAAACAGCATCACCCCTCCTAGAAATACCTATAGTTTCGTTGAGTTAATTCAAGTAGCTCTTTAAGATTAGATTCCTTTATCGGCTCGTGTCCTAATTTCTCAATCTCATTAAGTCTCACGCTCTTTTTATGTAATTTGTCGCATTATTAATAATCTCTTGCATTTACCTTGGATGCTTTATTTCAAAACCACTCACTCAATTTTTAGTATAGAAATTTTATTCAGCTAAAATATCAGATAAAACTCATTAGTATAGAAATATATACTTATTTTAATTTTTATAACTAATTGGATTCCTTATTAACGTCGTTTATATCTTCCATTTGACGTTCTCTAATACCTCTTTCATTACCTCCTCTGAGAGGAATATTAGAGTCATTCCTTTTATTCTTCTAACTATCATATCAGAACGCATTAGCTAAAAAATGAGAGAGATGAAAGAAACTATAGAAGGTCTTGAATATTATGTAAGATCAATATTTTAATATGTAAAGTGAGTCTTCTCATTTAAAATTTGCAAGCATGCTCTCTTTAAAAGACATAAGTTATTAAATAAATCAATAATTGATTTTCTCAGCCTAGAATATTCGCTCATGGTATTACGAATCAAATAATTAAAATCTCATTCTTTAGACGTGCCAAATGGAAGAATTTTTAACTCGCTTCAAATTTTCCACGGTATGGAATGTCCTTTTTGCGGATTTAAGTACTTGATAGACGTAAATGTAGGGCAAAGCACTAACAGACGTAATATAAACCTAGGATTTAGTTTTCTATCTTTTAGCGTTTCAACAAACTTATTAAGAGAGACTTCGCATTTACTCTCCTTCAAAGCTGAATATTGCAGTAACTGCAAAAGAATATATACGGCGTGGAAATTGAATGATTTAAATAATATAGATTTGGATATAAGTAAGTTAAATTGTAGAATTTTAAAATGTTACGTAGTAATACCTATTTTATCAATTTACCCTTTTCAGAGGTATAAAAAGGATATTGCAAAACACTTTAGCCTTAACGTTACTGATGTTCAAGATCCACTGATTATAATCATATGGTGTAGAAAAAATAATGATGGAATACTTATTAGACAGTTAAGAGGATATTATGATATGAATGCTCACATTATAAGGATAGCTGACAAGGGTTACGATAATCTGACATCAAGCAGGTGAAAGATAATGTATGATAAATTGAGCACGTCAGAAATAATTCTATTAACGCTGAGAGAAAAGGGAGGAAAGGTCGATATTGACAAACTGCAAGAGAGAATTAAAGAATTCTACAACTCTAAGTGCACGAGCGAAATATGCGAGAAAATTGATCCTGACGATAAAAAATTGATTGCTAACTCCTTATATTATTTAACCACCGTAGGGTTAGTGAAGTTGGAGAAAGAAAAAATAGACAGTGAAGAAGTATATGAAATTGTAAAGAAATATAAAGATTATTTACTTCCAATAATAGTATTTCGCTTTCCCTCCTTGGATCGTGAGTTTGTTTTACCTCCCGTTCTTCCAGAGAAATTTACTAGAAGAGATATTAAAAACCTTATATTATTCTTGGAGAGATTAAAGGGAAATAAGCCGTCATTAAAAATTGAAAATGATATAGAAAAACTAAAGATGCTGATGAAAACTAGAACGTTCGTGAAATTAACGAAAGAGGGAGAAGAAATAGCTTCTAAGTTATTAACAGAATATAAGGTATAAGGTTTAGCAATCTTTTCTTTATGAAACCTGTTTTCATGCTTCTTCCAAGAATACTGTGTGTGTTAAGAATACACACAATTTAACAGCTTCTTAATTTTAATCGTAAAATTAGCTAAACGTTACTTGGATTTTCTATCAACTCCTTTACAGAATTAGCAGTCTCCTTGTCTTCGAAAAATACGTAAACTCCTCTCAACCCTCTGGTTAGCATTATATAATATCTATTCTTAAGGAGTGCTAACGCCTTCTTTTTATCTTTATAAGCGATTGTCTTTAAAGAAACCCCCCTTCCGCCTACGTAGTCAGTTATTGGATCAGGGTTTACTGTCCAACCGTTATTCCTCCATATTAAATCTCTTCCCCATACAACTCCAACATAATCAGCTTCAAACCCTTGAGCCTCGTTAACAGAGTATTCTCTATACAAAAGTTACTAGATATACTGTTTTCTTTTGACCGCGTCTATGCAATCTTCTGTATTTATTATTAGACTATCAGATGTTAAAGGATCTTAGTCTCTTCCAGAGACTAACTCCGTCAGAGCCTAAACGCAGTCTTACAAGGTAATACCATAAATAAAACTCTTTAAGATTGATGAGGTTTCATTACCTCGTCTAAAATACTACTGATCACTTTGAGATTCCCATTATCTTTTTCTTTATCATTTTCTTCCCATTCCGGGTCTATTATTGCCATGTATATCTTTTTTATAACACCTCCCTTAGTCCTAAACCTGAAATCTATATACCTCTTATCACCCTTAATTTTACTGTCTAAATCGATAGTCACTTCATCGTCGGGTATGTAGGATCTAACTTTTGTCTTTAAACCTGGGTAGACCAGTACTGCCACGTCAGGCTCGTACATATAAGCCATGACCTTAAACCTACCTTGCGTGATGTACGAGGGTGAAGACGAGTACTTACACTCAAAAATTACCCTCTTACCGTTAATTAACGAGATATCGGGCCTTCCCTTGAACTTTTCTTTTTCTTGAATTTCGTCGACACCCTCTAATGAAGAAAAATGAAGGGGGACGTTAAAAGTTAGGAATAGTTTTTCCTTCCCTAATTCAGCCACAAATGAACTATAATCGTGCTCGCCTTGTTTAACTCTCTTCACTCTATACCCTTTCCCTTCCAAATAACGTACTACTAAGTAGAAGACGTACACTTCATACAGTTTCCACAACAACATCGTGAGAATTTCTTTATCCGTTTCACCTTATTCACAAAGGATCCGTGAATAACCCAAAAAGTAGGGAGAGTGGAGATAGTATCGCCATTTTGTTATAAATTCATTAACAATAATGATCTTTATACGGAGAAGGTTCTAAGATAAAGGTATCCTATACTATATTCTAAAGGGGATATCACAATTCGCAACGGAACCTGAATTGCCCGTCACGATTTTTTCGTAATCTATATAAAGTGGGAGGGCTCATATACTCTCATGAAAGTTCATGTCTCAGCCGTTGGTACTTCTCTACTTAAGAACTCGTTAGAGGACAACGAGGTGAGAAAAGAAGTGGAGGGATTAGGCCTTAAGGACTGGGATAGGTTGAAATTTAATGACGATAGGCAAAACGTGATAAAGGAGAAGTTTGACGATATGAAAAAATTACTACTAAACTTTATAAAGAGTAAGGGTGAGAGCTCTTCAGCTGAACTGGACTCATTATTTTCAGCAATGAGGAAGTTCAAACACAAGGAAGAAGAGGTCTACGTTTTCCTTTACACTACTAATACTAGTAATTCTATACTAGCCGGTGAGACAATAAGGGATTATTTGAAAGAGAAGGGGATTA
>JAPYVG010000144.1 GCA_028277025.1 Sulfolobaceae archaeon | reverse complement strand
AAATCCCTTTAGTTCTAACGGCGGAATATAAGTTTGTGTTGGGGACGAGAAAGATAGTGTTGAAATTGAAAGTAATAATGTTGTAGTTACTAGAATTGAAAATAACTTACTATTCATAAATTATCATATTACCATTGATTTATAAATTTAGTGGTGAGGTTTAACTCTGTTTGGAGAATAATATTTTCTTTTCCTTGACCAATTTAAAACTAGGGGTAAATCTAATTAATTTCTTTAAAATTCTAGTTTTTATGTTAATATTTTAAGATGAGTGGTTATTATATTAATTTAAATAAGTAAAATGATAAGAACAACTTTATTAAATTATTGAGTCTATTGGAATAACATCAATTATTCCGTTAACCCCCTCTAAAATTAAGGAGTTAAGAGTAACCAGTAAGTTGCCTGGGCCCGGCATAACAGGTGTCTTAATCAGCTTAACTAATCCACTTAATGTGAAGACGAACAAACACCCAGTTTCAATCTGTATAACTACATACTTTCCCTTAATGATGTCTACGTTGCTAGTGGTAAATCCAGTTTTGTATTCCCATATGACCTTACCAGAACTAAAGTTTACAGCGTAAAGGATTCCTACTGGAGAGTCATGGAATACGATTCCGTTAAAGATCACTGGGGGTGGGGATTCTAGGTAAGGAGGTATGGGGGCCTATGCCCTCATTTAGTGCCCAAATTATTTTACCGTTATCAGCGTTAAAAGTAACTAAACATTCTACCATATTCTCATTGTTTATATGAATTGTATAAGAAGTAACCACTATACCGTCGGAAAAAGCTGGTTAAGAGTCATCTAACCCACCTAAGTTTTGCTCGTATGAGGAGAAGTTATAGTACCATAACACTTTACCACTTTTCGCGTGTATAGCCCGAAATATATACGGGTTTGCTGAGCCGAAGTATATTACATTGTTAACTAAGACTGGAGAAGACATACTATCATAAGAGCCCATATAGTCCTCCCACACAAGTTTACCGGTGGTAGCATTTAACGCAAACACTTCTTAATTTCCATTTGCTTCAATTATCATCCCGTCGTAGTAAACTGGGGTAGGCGTATCTTCCCCTAAAGTCGTGAAATTCCATAACTCTTTCCCGCTATATAATGAAAGGGCTATCACTGCGTTTTATCCAGTCCCTCTTACTGTTGAGTTTATGAACATAGCGTTTCCTAAACCTATTATAACTTCACCGTTAACAATTATTGGTTCAGTCATAATCTGGTTGAGGAATTTGTCTGCCCAGACTAATGTCCATTACTAATGTTTATCACATATACACAGCCAACTAACTGGTTTAAAGCCCTAGTTTGCAAGTTCATGGGGCCGGAAGTTACCACTATCATAGTATCTGAGTATATTGACGGTGGTATTACTACTGCTCCAGTGACATTTATTAGGAAAAAACCCGTTATTACGGGGATGAAATAGACGTGGTCTGGATTTCTATCAAACATGGTTGTATTTTCCATGTATTTCATATCCTTTCTGGGAAACTTTCGCTTTGTCCCTCCGTGCTGAAAGTTGCATACCAGGTATTGCAATTACTACATGTAGTAATTATGAAATTGTTTTGTGGGTTGTATGATATAGACTCTAGAGGTACAAGTGTCAACAAAGGTCCGTAAGGGCCCATAAGTATAAAGTTAACTGCTAGACAAAGTGTTCCTTCGAGGTCTAGTAAAGCCATTTGGACAATAACTTCATTAAAGTTATAAGTATTGCCATTAATTGTGAACGTCCCCGTAGCATTTAACGGTAGGTTAAACATTTTGGCTATTGAATAAAAGCCAGTATTATTTAGTTTAAAGTAAGAGAAATTAGTAAAATAGACTTCGTAGGAGCTGTACCCGGCTAGGTTAGAGTTATATGCTGATATAGCCCAATCGTAGTCGCTTGTTTGTGCTGATGGTAGTAGGCTTAAAGCTGGGATTAGTAGTAGGGCTAGAAAGGTTAGGGAAAGTAGTTCCTTCCTCATTTGTTGGAAAGAGAGAATCAGACTTTTTAAAGAGCCAAAAAGTTGAGCATATCCCACGTTACTATAAACATTGTCCCTATTACTGCAATAGTAAGGATTAACACCTTGTAGTCTTTAACTTCCCTCAAAATGAGGTAAGTTATCGAGATGGCTATTAATTTCAAACCTATTAATGCTTCTAACAGTGAGGAATAACCGTCAATAGTTAAAGAACTAAGTATAGGGTTCAACTCAATAAAGTGACAACGCCAAGCAATAAACGATAAAACAATATCATAAATATTACCCACAATAAAGGCAAACCATAAAGCCTTAAGCCTATTCATGATAGACCACCTAACCAACACAGATATTATGCTTTTTCCAAACATGGTCTAAAGCCGAATCCGTATTTACAAACTCCTTTCTACACACCGGACAAGTTGTCGTATGCTCAGCATAACGGATGTGCCGGCATGTATTCTGCGTTTATTTACCCACAGATTTTAAGCCAAAATTACTCGAAGATTAGCACACAAATAGAGATACCGTTGTGGTTTAATTCAACGCTCGACGAGTGGGTAGGTAACGTAACTTTACCATCAGCAAGTAATTTTGGCAATCTCACCTACTTGCCTTCGACAACGTATTTCGGATTACAAAGAAAGGGGTTAAGGGGGCGGAAAGCCTTGCCAGCGGGGATGGACAGCCCCCTTATATTTAAATACTTCTTTTTCTAAATTTCCTTAATGGCTAGGAGGGCTAAGGCGATCAGAGCTACAGTTTCAATGAAGATCGCTCTATCTGAACCCCTCCTAGCCCTCGTTAATAACTACGTAAAAGCACTTCGTTTCATCCTCTTCTGGTTAAAGGAAAATGCCCTGAATCCTGAAGAGAAGGGAGTGCTATCGAAAGTTCACGAAGAGTTGTACACAAGACTAAAGGGAGAGTATAATCTACCATCAAAGGTTGCTGAGGATTGCTACCGTGATGCCCTCTCAATATACAAGGGTTGGTATAATAATCCTAGAAGAGGACGTTTTCCGAGAGTATACAAGCCCACGGTGTGGTTAACACCAAAAGCTAGTTATAATGTTGACTTCGAGAGAATGACTGTTAGGATTGCGAGTGTTGGTGAGCTACCAATTCTGGGTTATCCCAGATTTTCCAATATACCCTGGTGGTGTTATTACCAATGCTGAAGCTGATGGTTATCCAGTTACGATAAAAATTTAATATTGTACCTAGATAGCTGTGCCCTTTTATTATGATGGTTATATAACATATCCTAATATCGCGTTTGAAGTTCATGCACCGTCTCAGACAAGCTTTGTAGATGCTAATCCTTATTTTGTGGTATTATTCAAAACTATATAAACAATGAACTTTATAACTCAGCATGGAGTGGACAGAACTTAATATCTGCTGATTCTGCGTCTCTTAGTGATGACAATGGTGCAATGATTGGTGTATCTGCACCACCGAGTAATATCGCATGGGGTGCAGATGAATATATATACCTATTCCTACCATAATGGTCTAGGTTATATAGAGTATACATATTGGTTTGACGTCTCTTATTGGTTGTTAGGAACTCAAAATGGGATTAAGGCTTTTGCCGGTCTTAACGGTCTTCCAATAAATGACCCTGCAAACGGTTATTTTGTTAATTTAGTAACAAGTCCACAACAACAAATTGCAGTACCTTCCTATACATACTCTTCCCCCGTATGACGAAAAATCCTCAAGGGGATATTGCATAGTGTAAATCTTTTTAAGCCAATCTTTTTTATTTTTAAATATGCATATATGTGCTAAAATAGTGGAAAATTCACCACCCGTTGGTATTGTTTTACCCATTTGTTCACCACCGCCACCACCACCTTGGTATGTTCAATATGCCCCGGACTTAATTCTTCTAGCGGGGATTACAAGCGTCATTCTTGCTTTTTACCTATCCCCTGAGCTTAGAAACGGTTTCAAGACCTTGATCAACAAGTACCTTAAATAGCCCCTTATAAACTTACTCTCTTTTTTACGCTTAATGAAGTAACGTCCAGCTTTACTACTACTAATACTACCTATAATTACAAAAAGCATAATATTTGCGTTGGACAGTGGGGGTAATGATCCCACACACAGACTCTTTATAAAGCCACTATCTCTCTTCAAACGAGGCGTATAATTACACAGCTGTTGCAGATACAGCAGATGAATTAATAAATAAGGTAGACAATCGCCTTCAGAGCTTAAACAAGGTAAGTCTTAAGTTAGAGAAATAGTATATCTGCAATTGAAAGATATTTACTAGACAATGAAGTAAAATAAACAGTCTAAGAGGCTTCAAATAACCAGTTACCAAGATTTGGTATCGACGTATTCGTATTAAATACCTTAGCAGACTTGTTTTTAAACTATTTACATACTGTCCAGTTCTGCGGATC
>JAPYVG010000028.1 GCA_028277025.1 Sulfolobaceae archaeon | reverse complement strand
TAGTTAGGTTCAAGAGAGCAACGAAGGCAGTAAATAGGAGCATTCGCACCATGATGTACTCCATAGCCCTAGTCTTATGGGAGAGAAGGTTAATCCCAGAATTTGTAGCTTAACGACGACACTATCACCACACTCAAGAGGGAAAGACAAGGCGATAAAATATATTGAGAAAGTTAAGGGAAATAGTAAACTTGTTACTACTTCGATAAACACGTTTGAACTATATTACGGTGCTTTTAAGTATAGTAAAGGTGTTCAGAAATTGGATGAGTTTTTATAATCTATTGAAATACTCCCATTTACGATAATTGAGGCTAAGAAGGCTGCAGAGTTGGAAGCAGAACTTGAGAGTAAAGGAGAAGTAATAGATTTAAAGGACGTACTAATTAGTTCTATTGTAATTTCTAACAATTGCGTAATAGTAACCGGTAATGTGAAGCACTTCAGTAGAATTCAAGGGGTTTAAAGTGGAAAATTGGAAAATGAATGGCTAAAATTTAAACAATACTTGACAAGCAATAGTATCATCTAGATACTCGGATGTCTGCGAAAGTTTATATGAATTTGTTTAAAAAAGATCTGGGTTAGTAACTGATTGAACTGAAAATTAACGTGAAAAAGAATTCAGCCCTTCCTAACCCAAGCCTTTCCTCTCCTCTCGTATAAAGGTCTAATTTTGTTATAAACGTTGATAACCTCTTTCCAAAACTCTTCATCCTTCTCTATTACCCTCCCTTCCTCAATTATCTGCAAAATAAACGGGCTACCTTCAGATAACTTTTTCATAAATACTTCAGTATTCATAAAAATCGCGTCAACTTCCCCCGGGAACATCCTTACAACACTCAAATACAACTCATCTGGCACTTTTCTCGGGTCTTTAGGAATTTCATCGCCAACTACTAGAACATCATAGTCACTGTTTTCCGTATAATCACCCCTAGCCCTTGAGCCGAAAAGTATCATTAACCTCATCTTCCTATCTCCCCCTTAACCCAATTAAGTATTTTCAAAGCACAATTTATACATTCTTCAGCATCTCTCTCAGTATAATATTCGTAAGGTGAACCTTCAGCATAGACATCTGGGTATCTAGATGGTACGTATTGCTTGTCAAGGAAGGTAGCGCACTGAAGGATATCTATTGGAGGGTTTTCAAGGAGGTGAGTGATTGAATGACCTCTTCTCTCTATCCCCTTATGTTGTAACAAGGCTTTAACGGCTTTTTCAGCACATTGTTGTGAAAGAAAGCACGAAAGTTCAAAATATCCTCCGCTCTTAGCATATTTAGCCTCTTCAAGGTCTCTTTCAGCTTGTTTTAACCAGTCATCAACCCTTTTCATAAATTAAAATGACAGTGTTTGTGTAAAAATTTATTGTTTAGAACTTATCTTCTTTAATCCAATTATGTTTAACCTAATATAAAAGGTTATCAATGTTTCAACAAAATTAGGAGGAAAGGCTTGGATTAGGAAGGGCTGAATTCTTTAATTCGCAAAAGGGTTTTTAAGAGTCAAGGTCAGTGTGAGATCATAAACCTCAAGTTGTTAGCAGATATTTCCATAAAGGCGTTATCCTCACTTTTTTACCCCCAACTTCAATCTCATCTTCTAAATCCCAACTGACCAGTGATAGTTTGCCGAAGCCCGTAACTTCAGCCCCCTTTAATAACGATTTCAATTCATTCCTATTTATTTCATCTCTAGATGACACGTAAGAGACTTGTATTAACTCTCCTTCCTTCTCGTTCACAAAGTCTACTTCAAAGTCCTCACCCTTTAAATAATAAACACCTTCTAACTGGTTCTTCCTCAGTAAGTGTATTGCCACGACGTTCTCCATTAACCCCCCGTAAGAAAATGATGTAATGTAATTTATTATGCCGGGATCGACAACATATACTTTTCTTTGACTGTTGAACTGTTTGGGACTCCTACTGTATCTCTTCATAAAGAAAACCAAGTATGACTCTTGAATTGCGTTAAGCCACTCCTCAACTGTCGTAGTACTAAGTTTCATTAAATTAGCTAATTTCCTCACGGAGATCTCTGTGGAGTAGTACTTAACCATTGAGTTTGCAAACTCCTTAAACTTAGCAACCTCTCTTATCCTATACTTATTAATTACGTCTTTCGTTATAATGTCGTTATAAATCGACGGAATAACCCTCTTACCTATAGAAAGGGCTTCCGGGAACCCGCCGTCTTTTAGGTAATTTTCCAACTCGTTTTTAATTATTGAAATAGACTTGGAGGAGTATAAATCCACGTTCACGTTTTTAAATTTTAAGAACTCCCTAAAGGAGAACGGAAACAAGATTAAATCCACATGCCTACCAGTAAGGGCTGTGGCCAACTCTCCAGATAAGAGGGTAGAACTACTCCCCGTTACGATTACGCTCTTTTCCTTCCTCAACCTATTCACAAACAGTTCCCAGCTACTAACGTATTGTGGCTCGTCAATTAGAACGTGAGTAAAATCCCCGTATAATTCGTAGAATGATCTAGTTAACATATCGAAGTCGTTAAAGTTCACCAACCTATCGTCACTGAAATCTACGTAAGCGAAATTCCTCCTCTTTATCAATAAGTAACCGAGAGTGGATTTACCCGATCTCCTAACACCTAGTATTGCGAGGACATTAGGTTTTGATAGGTAAGGTTCAATATCAAATGGCAAATCCCTCTCCACTAATTTCTCATTTTCTAATGTCTCTAGGTACTCCCTTTGATCTCTGATCACCCTCTTTAACTCCTCAATGTTCATAAGATATACTTTTACTTTACGTAAAAATGTTTTACTATGCTAATACAGTTTAATGAGAAAATGTATTAGTATAGTAAAACAGATTAATAGCTTTTATCGGCAATGTATAACCGAGTGAGTAGATAATATCGTCACCGTACTCTTGGAAGATGTTTGTAGTCTTTAGTTTAGCATAATAGCTTAATAATGATTTATGGTCACATTCGCCTCTACTATGCTATACGTTAAATATAATTCATTTAAACTACATCGTAGTATATTTAATATGCCAGATTGAATAGAACTTTCAAAGAAAAGGGAAATTTTCACGTCAATGTTCTTATTAAGGAAATATACGTAGGTAACTGTAGTTGTAGTTATAATGTCAACTAATAAACTCGAACCTATAGCTTCCTTGAAATTTAATCCTAAATACAGAAGTGTTGGGACAACTACCAGTACACCGCTAGCTCCAGTCATGCCAGTTAATGCACCAACAGCTATCCCAATGATTACCATGAGGTAAATTGGAATTAACATAATATAATTTAAGACGTTAAGAGCATTAATACCTTTACCAGTTTTTAAATAACTTATATACTTTATATTATTATAAATCTTATTAAACATAATTTAGAAATAATTTATATATAGATAATTTTTTAATAAAAAGTCATCATAATATAATCTATAGTAAAAATAACGTCAAAATAAAACCGCAATTAGTGAAACTTAATGATTAACTACACATTTATTAAGGATTAGCACTTTTATTAAATTATGGACGATCTAGATAAAAGGTTAATACTACAATTGTTTCTTAATCCCAGAGCGGGAGTTAGGGAGTTATCAACCAGATTAAAAGCTCCTCGAACAACAATTCATTACAGGTTTACAAGGCTTATTAGGAACGAGGTAATTAAGGGATTTTCTCTATATGTTAGCCCTAGCTTATTAGGTTTTTCACACGCTTTTATAATATACAAGGGTAATTATACTTTACCCAACTCTGTAATTAACTTCAAATGTATTGAGGGATTTACTATATCGCAAATCTTCTATAAGGATCATCTATCTTTAACTGAAATAAATCCCATAAGAGTATTCCCAGTAAAAGAAGCAATTCCCTATTCCCTATCAAAGTTTGACTTAAATCTTATTAAGGAGTTAAGTAAAAATCCTATTAATATTAGGGAATTAGCTTTTAAGCTTAAACGTTCGGTAAAAAGTATAAGAAGACATATAGACTTTCTAGAACGTAACGGTATAATTAAAGTTTTACCTATAATAGATTTGGGGAAGATAGACTTACTCTTTTATGCAGTATTAAGTGAGGGACCAGTAAGTGTTCCAAATGAAATATGGAGGATTTCAGATAATGTAAAGATAGCCATTGCTTCAAATCTAGAGGAGATTAAGAGGAACACTGAAGGTATTAAGGAAAGGAGTTTAATTACAATAAAATCAGAATATTATGTAAATAACTGGATTGATGTAGTCCAAATTAATTGGACGTAACTTTATGTGATACGAAATTAGTTATTTGAAACATGGAAAAGGGAAAATATGCCTTCATAATATTTAGTGATCCAGAAATTAAGTCAGAATTGGTTAAGGCAGCTCACGCCTTACATTATGCTTTGGGATTAAAAGAGAAGGGATATGAAGTAATTGTCTATTTTGAAGGTCTCGGCGAAAAAATATTAACGTCAGAACCTGATTATATAAAGCCCGTTTTAAATAAGGCAATAAAAGAGGGATTAATATACGGAGTTTGCGGTTACTGTGCATCTCCACCTCACTTAAATATAGCTGATAAATTGAGGCAGAAAGGATATAATTTAATAGGAAATGAAAACGACCATAAAGATATCTCAGAATTTATAGAAAAAGGTTACCATATACTTCTAGTCTAATTCTAGTTATGAGAAATATCAAACAAACATAATAAAATATATAGTAATTTTTTGTTTCGATTTTATAACTCAGTGGCAACATTACGCAATCATATTAGTGATACGAAAGAAAATAAACATATATTAACAGAAAATAACTGTAAAAATCAACAATTTTATATTGATAAAATTTATAATCAAGAAATAAATTTAAAATATTATTATATTATTCGATAATGGATTTTTATCATAAAAATTCTTAAGAAATAGATATTAGTAATTATGAAATTATCAACTAACTTTACTTTAAAATTAAAGTTAGATCTATATAGTTAATATTAATAGTTCAAAAATTGAACTTTCTTCTCAGTTTAAAATTTCTTAGTACAAATTTATCATATGGAGGTGCGTTAATAGCCGTATTTGGCATAGAAATTAGTCTAAGGAGCTTAATGCTTAATAAACGGGATTCGAATTACGTGAGTATCATAATAAACTATGAAGAAACTCATGTAAGAAAATTTTTCAGTATTGGTCAATCATTTACAGCTCATTTTACATTTGGATTATGTTAGAGATAGTTTTTACTTATATCATCCCCTTTGTAATAAATGGGAATGAAAGTGCTAAAGTAGGGGAAAATCGCTTAATAATAGGGTATAATTGCCGAGAGTAAAAACTCCTTGTCGATTATCTTATGACTCACTTTTCCTTCGTAGGAAAATCTCTTGGACTTCTTATCAAGTTGTTCCTTCGCTTCCCAACTTATTCAAATGGTATTGTAAATTACCTTATAGTAGTGTTTACCCGTGGCGTAACTTTTCCTTACTTTTAATTACTTTTAATTCCACCACGGGCACCCCTCTTAAGGGATCATACACAGTCACCCTTAACTCATTGGGGCTGGTCGAGGGAAACGCCACTACCCTCCCATCCAGTTTTTCACTCCCCAAACCTCGTGAGCAGTGCCCGTCATCAGTTGGGGGGGGTCATCAGTAAAAACTACTTCGGTAATACTATATAAACAAAACTTGTCAAAAAGATATTTAGAAGGATTAAAAATAACGAGTAGTTACGTAAAAGCGTTACAGTCTTACTGGCTTATCTTTTTCATCAATTCGTAGAAGTTCTCATAGGGATGTATGGCATGTACGTCTACGGTAACTGAATGGCCCAACTCCCTCATTATAGGCAAGGTTTCAAGGATTTCATCTAACTCCTCATGTGAGTTTACGTCTACTATAGCTACAACTTCCCTCCTCCCACTCACCTTATATAAGCCCTTTATCTTTCCAGCCTTTACGGCTGATAGTGCAGCTTCAGCTTCTCTTTTCCATATTTCCATTAGCTCCTTTTGTGATAACTTCTCTGGTTGTTTTACTTTAAACCATAACAAGAATAACATTTTGGATTCACAATATATAATTATTATATAAGTTTAAAAATGTAAATTACAAACTAAGAGGGAATAGGAAAAAATAAAGAAATAGACTATCTTTAAATTAACTCAATACTGCCCTTCCAAGAGGTGGGTTAATACCTAAAGCCTCAGCCACTACAATAGCTAGTCCAGTATACCATGCTGCTATTGCTGTCAGTATTCCCATATATCCGCCCGCGTGAAATAGGGCAGTGCTGTTCACCATTAAACCTATTCCTAGTAAGAAAAAGGTTATCCATAAAAGTAGAAATGTCACAAAAAGCCCTAAATTGGCTTTAAAAGTACCGAACCACATGACTAATGTAAATATTCCGAAGGCTATAAGTACTAGTCCTATTGCTTGTGGAGTTGCACCAAAACCAAACATAGAGGTTAAGAAGTACCACTCCCAGAAAGCCCCGTAAGTAAAGAACGCAGTATAACCGAAGGTATTACCAGCCCTCCACTCAAGTATTCCGGCTAAAAGCTGTGCTAGTCCTCCATAAAACGCGGCTAAGCCTAAAACCACTGACTGCCCTTGTGACATAAGTCCGGCGTTAAAGACTGAGAGTACTAAAGTAGTTAAAGCAAAGCCCGATAAACCGAGTGGAGCTGGATTAGCCCTTTTTTGTTCAGTCATTAATATAATAGACTTTATTCATAAATATAAATTTTTATATTAATATTTGTTAGTAAGCTATATTTTTAAACTTTTTAATGTAACTATATTTAATGTCAGTAACCTGGGCTCTCCCTTTTGAAAAAAAGGTAAACCCAAAACTTAACACTAATAAACTAATTGACATCAATACATACAAAGAAATACACAGTCAATCAATAAAAGACTACAAGCAGTTCTGGTCTTCAGTAGCATCGGAACTGGAATGGTTTAAGCCGTGGGATAAGGTAATCGATGATTCAAACCCACCTTTCTATAAATGGTTTGTAGGCGGAGAAATAAACGCCTCTTACCTCACAGTTGATAAGCATGCAAAGAGTTGGAGGAAGAATAAGGTAGCAATGATTTGGGAAGGAGAGCCCACTGATGAAAACGGTGAGCCTAAAGAAATTAGAAAAATGACTTACTATGACCTTTACAGAGAGGTTAATAGGGTAGCGTACTTACTGAGGGAAAAATATAAGCTCAAGAAGGGTGATACTATAGCAATTTATTTACCCATGATCCCAGAATTGCCGATATTTATGCTCGCAGCGGCCAGGTTAGGAGTTGTGTTCACTGTTGTCTTTTCCGGTTTTAGTGCTGACGCTTTAGCTAACAGGATTAACGATGCTGAAGCAAAACTATTAGTAACTGCTGACGGCGGTTGGAGGAGGGGTAAAATAATTGATTTAAAGGGGATAGCGGATAAGGCTTTAGAGAAAAGCCCCACAGTTAAAGACGTAATAGTTGTGAGGAGAATCGGGAGTAAAGTAAACATGGTTGAGGGTAGGGACAAATATTTTGATGAGGTAATGAAGGAAGTACCTAAAGATACTTATGTTGAGCCGGAAAGGGTTAAGTCCGAAGACCCCCTCTACATACTCTATACATCTGGCACTACGGGTAAGCCTAAAGGGATAGTTCACGATACTGGAGGTTACATGACTTTATTGCACGCAACTATGAAGTGGGTATTCGACATAAGGGATGACGATATTTACTGGTGCACTGCAGATATAGGTTGGGTTACCGGGCATTCATACATTGTCTTTGGACCTCTAATGGAGGGGGCAACAATTGTTATGTATGAGGGTGCTCTAGATTATCCTAAACCGGATAGGTGGGTTTCCATTATAGAGAGATACGGGGTTACAGTGCTTTACACTTCTCCGACTGCAATAAGGAGTTTCATGAAATACGGAGATCAGTGGATTAAGTCTCATAATACTTCAACAGTTAGGCTAATGCACTCTGTGGGTGAACCTATAAACCCAGAGGCTTGGGAGTGGTTATGGAAGTTGGTGGGTAGAGAAGAAGTTCCATTCGGTAGTACATGGTGGATGACAGAAACCGGTGGGATATTAATTTCCCACCTCCCCGGACTATACTTAATACCAATGAAACCTGGGACAAACGGGATGCCAATACTCGGTGTAGAAGCTGATGTGGTTGACGAAGAGGGGAAGCAGACAAAACCGGAGGAGAGAGGGTATTTGGTCATTAAGAATCCATGGCCTGGAATGCCCTTAACGATTTACAAAGACCCGGAGAGATATATTAAGGTTTATTGGAGCAAGTTCCCCAACATGTTCTATGCCGGTGATTACGCAGTGAAGGACAGTGATGGTTACTTCTGGATTTTGGGTAGGGCTGATGAGGTGATTAAAGTTGCTGGGCATAGGCTTGGTACTTACGAGTTGGAGTCAGCACTCATCGAACATCCCGCCGTCGCAGAGGCCGCGGTTATAGGTGTGCCAGATCCCGTTAAGGGTGAAGTTCCTTATGGTTTCGTAATACTTAAACAAGGCTACTCTCCAAGTCCTCAGTTAACTCAAGAAATAATGAAGACTGTGAGAGAAAAAGTTGGGCCCATAGCTACTTTGGACAAAATTTTCTATGTGGGTAAGTTGCCTAAGACTAGGAGCGGTAAGATAATGAGGAGGGTTATAAGGGCTGTGGTCACTAAGGCTGAAATTGGTGATGTGACTACATTAGAGGATGAGGCTTCGGTTGATGAGATTAGGAAGGCTTTAGAGGAGTTTAAGGCTGAGTTTGAAAAAGTTAGTACATGACCCTTTATTTTTTTAACTTCTCTAGTTCTCTTTGAAAGTAAAATATATTATTTAACAATCCTTAATAATTATTGATGGTATTATTTGTAGTACTATCGAGACTAACTGATGAGGGGGCTAAAACTGTTCAAGAGAAACCGGAGAGGATAAAGGAGGTTAATAAGGAATTAGAGCAATATGGTGCGAAGGTATTAGAGCAATACGTAGTGTTTGGAGATTACGATTTCGTGAATATAGTTGAGGTTCAAGATCCTAACTCTTTTCTTAAAGCCTTAATAAACTTAAACAGTAGGGGTACTGTAAGGACAACTACATACCTAGCTATTCCGGTAGACGAATTTATTTCTTATATGAAAAAATAACAAAATTTTTTTAATATATTTTTTAATTATACTTTAATACTTTTATCATAGCTAAATCGTATCTAACCTTTTCATCTAACTTATTAAAAATAAAAAACAAATTTTTCAAATTGTCAATGGGTAAATGCTATTTATTGTTAGGGGGTTTAAAGGATTAAATTTGTAAAGATAAGTGATTTATAAAGTGTGGAATATGAAAAGTGTTTAATTATTAACGATATAACTATCAACTTTTTTAATCTGGCAGTGTGAAAAATCATTTCTTCAAGTACGACCACGATCTCCAGTTTAAAAACAAAACTTCTCTTATATCAAAAATATGTATAAATAATTAAATTTCTATTCTTATAAGTAAAAACTTATTAAGTTATAATTTGATAATTTATTGATGAAATATGAGTAGTAAGAACACACTATTAGGTATAGGGGTGACCGTATTATTAATTATCGTAGCAGTCATTTCAGTAGGGCTTTTGACAACTCGAGGAGTACAGACTACTAATATTAATGTTGACCCGTCAAAATACTTGGGCAACACGTGGGTTGTGACTTCCTCGTATGTTAATACCTCCCCTTCATCCATACCCAGGGCTAAAGTTGAGTACTATAAGAGCTTTTCAGACCCTCAGCAAGACCAATTAATAATCATAAGAATAGTATTTAATTCACCATCGGATGCAAAAGCCTATATGGCTTATATAGAGTCAACGAACGTGAATTCAGTCTCTGACCTATATTATAACATTCTAGGGTATACGGATCAAGTAGCCTTATTACAAGGGAATAGCATAGTCGAGATTAACTACGTGGGTACTGTAAATCAAGTCCCAATTAATGCGTTAATAGGTTTAGCTTATGCCGTAATTTAATTTTTTTATCTTAATTATCTTTTTTCCTACTCTAACAGAAGTATACATTTTCACACATAATCAGACTTTTAGATACATTTCTATGTATATTATTTAAATTTATAAAAACCAAAAATAACATATGACAAGAAATCCCCTCATTATATCATCACTCACTTTATTATCCCTTGTAGATATCGCCACTACATTCTTAGGCTTAACCCATGGACTTATAGAGGCAAACCCCTTACTTTCTTCCCTCCCCCTAAATCTCATTATCCCTACGATGATTTTACTTAAATCATTACTCATAGTACTTGCCTTTTATGCTTTAAAAAGGGGTTATTGGATTCAAGTACTACTAGTCACCGGTATACTCTTAGCCGTTGCAATTAACAATATAACCCTTCTCCTTTTGAGTTGGTAAAAATTTTATTTTTTAAAGAAGACTATTATATGTGTTTAGGTCACAACTTTACGTACCTTCGAATAATGAAAAAATGATAAGGAAAACTGAAACAATAAACGCCGATATGTTCATATTCGATCTTGAAGACGCGGTACCAGATAATGAAAAGAATAAAGCTAGGGAGTTACTTAATTCTCTATTACCACAACTTAACTTAAAAGCTACAGTGTGCATTAGAATAAATCCACTATACAGTAAAGAATTCGCTCATGACATCCTTTTCGTGAATAAGAACGATAAAATTGAGTGTTTAGTAGTTCCTAAAGCTGAGATAGACTTGTCATTCCTTTATAAACTTACTAGTAGGGAATTATTACCGTTAATAGAGACGGCTAAAGGCCTATTAAGAATAGAGGACGTTGTGAGGAGTGAGGGAGTTTTGGGGATTAGTTGGGGTGCAGCTGATTTAGCAGATAGTTTAAGGGCTGATGTAAAGGCTGTGGAAAGAAGTGAATATATAAGGCTTAAGATAATTACGACTGCCAGAGTTTACGGTATAATCCCAACTGATAAAGTATATTTCGACGTTAAGAACCTGGAGGGGTTTAGAAAAGAATGCGAAATGGCTAAATCACTTGGGTTTGATGGCAAGCAAGTAATACATCCAGAACAAGTAAAAATAGCTAATGAAATCTTCTCGCCCAGTAAAGAAGAGATAGAATGGGCTAAAAGAGTTATAGAGGAGTATGAAAAAGCTAAAGTGAGCGGTAAGGGAGCCATAACTGTTGACGGTAAGCTAGTAGATGCCGTGCATTATAGGATAGCTAAAAGATTGTTAAAAAGTGAACTTTCATGAACATATTCCACTTGCTGTGTAATGAAAAGTAGGTTTTTCCTCATTCTCATCGGACTTATCATATGAATAACCTAAACTTCAATTATAACCGATTTCGCTAAATATTCTCTTAAAAAATACCCACAAGATGATACCCACACCTAACATATCCATGAATACGAACATCACCGTCCCGGCTAGTGGGAATTGTGATGAGGGGTATATTGAAATAGGGTATGCGTAATAAACAGGGTTAACAATCCATAAATAAGAGAGTAACGAATCTCCTAACATCCATAACGAGAATAATATCAGCTGGAGTGTTAAGTTACTACCTTTAATACACGAGCCTACTACATACCCACTCATAAACATTGAAAAAACGTCCAATACCCAAACATCTATATATCTCGTAGCTAAACCGAAAAACCACGGCAAGTGCCAAAGAACTACTACTGGAATAGCAGATATCAATAGGTACTTCTTTTTGTTCTGTCCAATTTTAAGCCCAAAAAATATTGAAAAGGCTAATATCCCGTAATGAACTAACATGGGTAATAAAGGGGAGAGGTAAAGATAAGGGTAAAGTACTAAACCCAAAACGAGGATCAAAAAAGAGGGAATAAAAAATTTGTTCACTTCAGACACCGAAGAAGGAAATTTGTGACGGGTTAAACGGATGATAGAAGGGCAATTGTAAGTAAAGCATAGTGAATACTATAACCCATATACCGTCTACGAAATGCCAGTAGTATGATGCTGCTGTAGCACCTTCATATGGTATAATTTTCCTAGCTCTTAATAACACGAAACTCCATAGGGTTAACCCCATTATTACGTGGAAACCGTGTAACCATACTATAGTATAGAAGAATGATGTTATGATATTATCTTGTGGTAAGAAGTGAATTATGTGAGTGAACTCATATATTTGCCCTATGAGGAACGTGAAGCCCATAGCAAAAGTTAGTAGCCCTAAATACTTAAACCTGTTTACCTTACCCCTTAACAGACTATCATATGCAAAGTGAGATGGTATTGAACTCGATAATAGTATTACAGTCATTATTAGTGGTAAACCGTACCAGTCTACATGGAATGTTGATAAATAAGGCTGTGCGGCCGGAGTCCAATTTATCGTGTATAAGTAACCGCCTATGAAGGAACCGAACAAGAATATTTCCGCAATTATGAAATAGAAAACTGGGGTTCTAGCCTCTATTGCCTTCCTTATTCCCTCTTGGGTCACTACCAATTGGCCGTTTGAAGAGGGAAGCGGTAAACCAGCCATTTTAGTGAAAGACACGTGGTGAACTGGTGGGACGCCTCCATAAAATTCTTTGAAGTAATCGTGATAAGCCCAATAAATTCCAGCTCCTATAAAAGCTAAAATCATCGGCACTCCTATGCTTAATAATCCGAACCTTAAAATCATGAGGAAACCGAGGGGTGGAAGGAACATCATTAAACCGAGTAGTGAGGGAAGGAAAGTACCGTGCCTATGCTCCGGTATTGAGCCGTCAATTTCCCTACCGAAAGCTAAGGGCAATGCTACTGGTTTAATGTAAAAGTCCGGCATACCCATAACTTCTGCACCCCATGGGTCTAGATTTTCTACCCTAGGCCCTTTAATCCATGCATACAGCAAGTCACCAAAGATCATTAAAAGCCCTACTCCCATTATTATTCCTCCAACGTCAATAAATATTTGGAACGGGTAGTACATCATTGATGGTACCCACGCATATCTCCTAGGCATTCCTAAGACTCCTTCAATAAACATTCCGGTAGATATCATAAATGCCCCAGCTATAGTCATTATAGCCCCGCTCTTAGCCAACTCTTGGTCATACATTTTACCGGTGAAATAGGGGAAATAGTATAAGAACCCAGCAATCAATGCAACTAATATTGCGAAAACCATGTAATGGAAGTGCCCTACTACCGCATAAGTCCCGTTAAAGTCGTAGTCAAGGGGTATCAAGGGAAAGAACACGCCTGTAATTCCTCCCACTAAGAAAAGTGCTATAAATCCTATTACTAATAGTGAATAACCGGTAACCCTTAATCTACCTCCATAAAAAGTTGCAGTCCAGTTAACTACTTTAACACCGGAAGGAATTGCTATAGCCATTGTTATTGAGGCTGAAATTGTATCTGCCCAGAAATTAAATATTGAGGTGAACATGTGATGCATCCACACTCCTAAAGCGCTCAAGAAAGCTATGGCAAAGGATGAAAGTGCTAAAGCTTTATAACCGAAAATCGGCCTCCCAACGGATCTTGGAAGTATTTCACCTATTAATCCCATAGCGGGTAATATGAGAATGTAAACTTCTGGATGTCCGAAGAACCAGAAAACGTTTTGCCATAATAATGGGTTACCCCCCAATAGGTAGTCAAAGAATGGCAAGTTCCAGTTCCTCGCCAAGAACGCCATTACTAATCCACCAGTTAGCGGGGGTAGGGCGATCATTAATAAAATGGCTGTTGCAAAGAAAGCCCAAACGAATAAAGGCATCTTAAAATACGGTACTTTCTTAAGTCTAGTTATTGTAAGTATGAAGTTTATTCCAGTCAGTGTACTTGATACACCTGCTATTATTAGACCTATTTCTATTAAATCTACTCCTATCCCACTATTTACTTGCAAGTCTGTAGACAATGGTGCATACATATACCAGCCTATATTAATTACTCCGAAAAGCGGTGATATTGCACATAAAATTACTGCTGGGACTAGTATCCAGAAAGATAGAGCGTTAATCTTAGGCCAATACAAATCCCTGGCCCCTATCATTCTGGGCACTAAGTAGTTAGCCATCCCAGCAGATAACGGCATCACTACGAAGAAGATCATGAAAATTCCGTGAAGTGATACTGCATCGTAATAGTCTGTAGCCCCTATATTGTTGAAAGTCAATTGTGTCCTTATCATCATTGCCTCTAGGCTACCTATTATTAGGCTTATAATACCGAGTGTTATATACATTATACCTATATCTGATGCATTAGTTGTTGTAAATGCTATACCTAGCACTCTTTTGATTTTTGAAACTAGTCTCATTTGTCATTATTAATTATCAAACGGGTTTATTAACTTTATTATCAATATTTTTACAAAGTTCAGTGTTTATGAAAATTAAAGAATAAGTCCATACTATAAAATCATTTTTCGCCAAAACTAATTAGTCCATTTTATTAATTTAATTTCTTAATAAAATATAATATGTTGTTAGGCGATTTTTGAGCAAAAAATAAAAAGAGTAAAACCATAGTAATAATTGATGAGGGGAGTCTCTCCAACTTTTACTTTTATAATTGCAATAATAACTGTAATAATTGTAGTAGGTGCTAGTGTATATACATATGAGCAATTCAAAATTTACACCACATCTTCAGTCTCAACAACTACAACATCATCAACTTCTAAGATCATTCTACCCTACAATAATGCTACTAAAACTGTATATATAACATTAGTCACTCTTTCTTCTGGCCCTACTTTCAACTTTAACGGGACTTCATTTGGACAAATGGTAATATACGTACCGGCTGGATGGAATTTACAAATAACTTATATTAACCAACAAACTTTAGAGCATAACCTTAACTTAGTACAAAATACCACGGCTACGCCGACATCAGATATTGGTCAAGACGGAAAAATATTACTTACAATAGGTGCATCACCCTCAGATTATCAGTACATGGGACTATCATCTGGACAATCAGCTACTGGAACCTATACAGACATAGCCCCCGGCATCTACTGGCTAGCCTGCGGAGTAACTGGTCATGCGGAATCTGGTATGTGGGTTGTTCTAATAGCATCCTCTAACGTAACTGTTCCTTACGTAGTTATTAAATAAGGTAATTTTTTATTTTATAAGAAAAGTCACTACATTTTTGTAATTAAAATATAAAAACTTGTTTACGTTAAATATTATCTTGATATAAAATGCCTAAGGTTTCGGTGGAATTATTAACAATGGTAGGGGCTGCAATAATTTTAGCCTTCTTAGGAGGATTAGCATTCCATTACTTAGCCGTCATTGATACCGGTGCGTTCTTCCCCAATACTCATCAAAAACCCATAGTGATAAAAGTAATAGCTAAGCAGTACGTTTGGGAGTTTATTTACCCCAACGGTACGGTGAGTTATGATAAGGTTGTGCTAAAAGCAGGACAACCATACATCTTCAACTTAACCTCAGCAGACGTAATCCACGCAATGTACATTGTACAATTAGGATACAAGTTAGAAGCTGTACCAGGTTATTATTACCCACTTTACATATATGTTACTAAGCCCGGTGTCTATAACATATACTGTGCTGAGTTCTGCGGGCCCGGACATTACACGATGATTGGGGAAATAGTTGTAGTAGGGGGTGGTAGTTCCTCATGAGTTATAAGACATTAAGACCAGTAGACTACATCTTGTGGTTTATAACGATTCTAATAATGTTTTTTATATTTGAGGCGATAGGCGATTTCGGGAACTTACCAGTTTCATCAGCTTCCCCAGTAAGTTTATACGAAAAACAACTGTTCGAATACACTTATATAGCGGCTGGCGGAGTTTTTGCGATCTTTATGGGTAGCCTCGTCTTCCTCGCTGTTAAGTTTAGGGAATCCCCACCATCTCAAGTTAAGCAAAAGATTGATTACACTGCTATAAGTCTAGTACTCTTAATAATTGCTGGAGGAGTGTTAGTTTATTCCGCCATACCTTACTTCTCACCCTATTTACCTTTACAACTTCAATTCAACATGGGTATTTTAATTGCTATGGCGATGCTATTGCTCTTCGGAATTACGCTAGTAATGTATAAGGAGTATTATAAAGATTAATTTTTAACCTCAATAAACAAAAATAAACTAAGTATGAATAAGAAAGTATTAATTTATATTATATTACTTTTCATTTTATTTTTTACAATCAGTGTACCTAATCAAGAGTTAAATTACATAATAGCACCAACAACTTTCTGGGTTATCGTAGGATACGCGGTTTTAAACGCTGAAAGGGGTGTCGTAAATTACGTAGCGGGGAACTTTATTAAGAGGAGAAGTATATCCCTTTCATTTCTCTCTTACTTACCCGTTCACATAATAATTTATAGTATTGCAATTGAAAAGCTCCTAATTTCTATCTTTGGCTATCAAGGGTATTTCCCCTCTCAGATTATCTTAACTTACACACCTTTCCCATATCAAGGAGTTGGAGTTTTATTAAACTTACTATTAAATCCATCATTAAGCATTTTCATACAACCCTCATATTTTCTCGACTTAACACCTTTCGCGTTACTATCAGCCGTAATTATAACCTTCACAGTGTCAGCTAATATAGGAAGAATAGTAGATATTATGAGGAGTACTACGAATATGGCAAAAAGCATAATTGCCGTAATCTCTTTAGGTTTGATATCTGGTAGCAGTTGCTGTCTGTCTTTACCCTCTCTAATCGCCTTTTATACCCCCCTCTCAATTTTAGTTTATGACATAGCCGTTGGAGATACCCTCTTGGCGCTCTACTTCCTTTTACCGATTTTCACAATAATAATACTGACAGATCAGTTCAGAAGATTAAAGCTTAAGAACATAGAGGAGAATAAAAGCTACTAAAACCAAAGAGTACAGAAGGCTTAAATTGACATAACTGAGCCTTCTCATCATGAAATAGTTGTTATTCGCCAAGTAAAAGTATATTACCCTACTTACAGAATTTATTATTATGAACGAGATTATTTGGTTAAATAAGGCTATTAAGAGAGAGTACAGTGGGAATAAGGTTAATAAGGAGTTGATGAAGAACCACTTGGCTAGCACATAAAACGATGGTTTATAACTACCCTTATAGTGAACATCGAACAGTAAGTGCATGATTTCATTATAAAGTAAGATAGACAGTAATATCATTAGCTCGAACGAATTAGGGCCAAACCTAATGAAAATAAAAGGGAAAAGGAAGGCTGATGTGATAACAGTTAACACTAAGAGGCACATTATACCTCTCCTTATCCCACATAACTTAGAAAAATAAATGGGAAAAAGAGATCCCTTAAGCGGGTCAAAGGAGAATAACACGCTAAGAATAGCAATAAGAATCTGAGCTGGCGTCACCACCATGTAACCTCACTTGATGTGCCCTAGCCTCACCGAAATTCAAGAAGAATTCCTTATCTATATTTAGACCGTTTTCAGCATTAAGTCTTACAAGCCAACCCCTAATCCCCTCTGGGTAAAACTGGTTATCCCATGTTGAGTAAAGTGAATTAGTAACATATATCCTCTTACCGTCCCTACTGACCTCTAACATTTGAGGAGCTCCAGTTAACTTATATCCTAATGGATGATCAGCCCTATGTAGTATCCCTCCTAATTTAACCCTTCCAGTCTCTCTGGGCCTAAATGGATCCGATACATCATACTGTCTCACCTCTCCTATTCCCCACAAACTAACGTAAAGGTATTTATCGTCGAGGGATAGATCTATATCAGTTACTAAAGGTGGAACAACCTTAAACGGCTTTAGAATTTCTGGTAGTCCACCTTCAGTAGGCTCAGCCGGTATTTCTATCACCTTTTCAGCTTGCCATTTATTATCCTCATAGAACCAATACCATATCGAACTGCTTAGATCTTTCAAACTTACCACTACATTAACAAACCCGCTAAGTTTAGTTGGATCGTGGAACGGTCTTATTTCTAACGCCATTCTGTTTTCTTGGCCTAAAGTTACAGAACTTATCTTCTTTCTCTTACTCAAGTCCCAGAAATGCAATCTATTCCCGTACCTATCCTTAAGGTGTTCTAATTTCAACCCATTCTCTATGGTATTAGGGACTGCCCACTCACTGGTAACCATAACCTCATTAGGTAAGTTCCACCAGAAGTCGTAGGCAAGGTATTGGTCTTTTCTGTCAACCTCCCACTTACCTAAAACTTCAAAAGAGAAATGATCGAGAACTAAAATACCCCCTGGACCTTCACCGGCTTCATTCCCTAAAGCACTTATATAAATCCCATCTGGACCACAGTGTACGGTATGTAATCTGCTATAACCACTCTTTGAGATTACTTCCTCAGGTTCTATTGTTTTGACTAATTTAGGACTCTTTGGGTTCTCCTTCACATCAATTATATAAATCCTTGAAGACCTCAAGCCTGGGACTATTAAATACCTCCTTTCAAGGTAGGGTTTACCGTTAGGGCATAAAGCTGAACTACACGCATTCCAACCGAAGTGATGAAGTTCATCCCCTACATGAGGTAGTTCTACTTTTCCCAATATCTTAGAGAAAGTTGGTGATTGAGGATCGGTATCTACTACTGCTATGAAATCCGGCTTGTTTATTCCGGTACCTTCATATAAGCAAGCTACATAGGCTAGCTTTTCCGGCGGTGCTCTCATTGCAACTTTAGGTGAGGGGTAGAACGTGGGATCTAACCTTATTCCCATTAAGAATATAGTGCCTATTTTGAGATATAAATCTTGCTAACAGTGCAATTATATTTTATTACAAAAATTTCTCATTTTACGCTTTCACTAACACATATTTAAAAACATAAAAATCAAAACTTAATTATGCCAATTTGCCCAGTTTGTGAGTATAAAAGTAGTGAGTGGTACGAAATTGCGAGACACATATATTCACTGACTAAGAAAAGTGATGCAAAGCATATTATGTGGCTTAACAGAAACTTGAGCGTTAAAGAGGTTAGTGAAGAGGAACTGACTAAATCTCTTGAAGGTTTTTTCAGAGTGAGAAATAATCTGTCTGACTGGATCAGACAAAAGTTTATAGATAAGTTTTACGGAGAAAACCCCCATCCGTTTATCTTGGCGATGCAGAAACCAACCAAAGCAGTTCTTCTAGGTTATGTTATTGAGCATCAACATTTCTTAAAGAACTGGGTTAGGATCTTATCAACGATAGTTGCGAGAACTGATAAAGACGACGTAATAAGATATGAGCTGGGGAATATAGCGGTTGAGTATATTGGATTTAATAATAAACCTTCTCATTACGAACTACTCTTAAGAATGGGAGAGAGTCTGGGAATGAAGAGAGAACAGATACTTTCGATACCGCCCTTACCGGCAACTAGGTCTGCCTTAAACACGTGGTGGAATATTGCATTAAATAAGGGATGGGTGGAAACTATGGCTTCAATGCACAGTTTAGAATTGGTTGCTGATAGAAGCTTGGTTAAGTACGGGGCTAAAATGCATTATTTTAACCCTAAAATTTTGGAATCAAATGAATATCCTCAAGAGGTTAAAGATTTCCTAAGGGAGGGATATGAGGCTGATGAAGGGCATGCGGGAGAAGCTTTGGAGTTAGTTGATAAATATGCAGAGGGTTTTGAGGATATACAAGTTTCTGTAATAAGGTCATTTGATGCTTTTTCGAAATATTTATTAGCAAGGCTTGAGAGAGCTATACAAATAGATAAAAGTGTATTGGGTGTTTTAACATGAGGATTATAGTTAACGGAAATGAAGTTGGAACTAAAGAAACCGGTTGTGCTTTGTGTGGTTCTACATGGGGGGACTATTATGAGGAAATAGATGGTCAGAGACTCTTCTTTTGTTGTGATGTTTGTGCATTAGAGTTTAAGAACATGATAAGTGAGGTAAAAAAGAGGACTGGCTGGGATAGGATTGATGAGCTTGTAATAAACGGTAATTACTATCGCGGTAGGAATTGCGTAGCCAGACGTGAAGGTAAGGAGTATAAATTTTACGTTAAGTTCGGAGATGAGGGCGAAATTCAGACTTTTTTAGACTAGAAATTTAGTAGAGCTTATACCATGAGAAACGTAAACCATTTTAGGTTTAAATTCCTTAATTTTTTCAATACTTTTCATCAGATTATCGAAGTCCTCATAAATTACCGGGATCTTTAATCCCTTCCTATCCCCGAAAAGCGTATCACCCACTATTAACGAGTTCAAAGGTTTAAGGTAAATTGAGATTGAATCGTCAGTATGCCCTGGCGTTTTTATGATTTCCACGCCTTTAATCAATTCTCCCTCTTCCAACACAAAATCAGCTCTAACTCCCCTCGCACCTCTGAGGAGAAATGGTTTTGCAATTGAAAACAACACCCTCTGAAAAGTGGAATGAATTATTGGCTCCCTAATCTTCCCTTTTTCTAAATACTCTAACCCCTCTCTTGCTATGCCAAATTTAGCGTTTTTTAAGGCGCTTCTTAGTTCCGCAGAACCTCCAATGTGATCTAAGTGGGAGTGTGTGAAAATCACGTACGATACACGCTCTGGATTTTTACCAATTTTAACTAGTTCATTGAGTATCCTTCTACCTCCCCCTGGCGTTCCGGAGTCAACTAAAATCAAGTTTCCGTCATCATTTTCAATTAAGAAGGATTTTACGAATCTGAGTTTTAATTCATAAACTTGCATAAATAGAGTTGGTAAAACAAAAATTAATTTTTTTAGGAATTTAACCTAATCAACCCTTCGTAAGTGTATTTTATAACATAGAATTTCTATTTAAATAAACTCATCATGAATTACCCTGAATTATAAGCGTTATTAGACGTGTAAAAAAGTTATATAATACGGGGAGGATATTAATTTTATGATAAGGCAACCAATAGAACCAATTAAACTCACCCCTCAACCAAGCACGTCATATCCAGTAGTGATCGATGTGTTACTTAGGTGTAAAAAGTGTAACAAAGTAATGTCAGCAATTTACGCTTATCAACATCAAAAAGAGCATGAGGCTAAGGGAGAAGAGGTCTGCTTTGAGGTAGAAATGCCTCCGATAAGGACTCAGCCAAGAGAATTCCAAGGCATTATCTAAATCAAGATTCGGCTAAAAGTAGACGGAGCCCATTTGCTAACTTAAGTAGTGCCAAGAAAAAGTGAAATAGTGGCCAGCTTGTAAGATTATTCTATAGAGACGTTTTGGAATTACTAGATATCTTCATTTTGCTTGTACTTTATCATTATTTTCTACAACATTGTTTAAAAATTTTGAAATTGTTAGAAAGGGGAAAAAAGAAGAATGTTTAAAAGTGGGGAACTCTCTATCAGAAAGTTATAACTTCATAGCCTTGGTTTACGTAATATGCTACTCTTTCACCGGCCGGCATCAAGCTTACTCCCATATTTTCTAATTGCGGTTTTATGTTCATAGCTTGTGCTACTCCTACGCATGCCGAGTCAACTACTTTGTTTTGTATCAACTCTTGAACCATGTTCTTTATTTCACCCTCTATTTGTGTTAACTTCTTTTGACTCTGCCCGAAATATATTATTTTTAAGTCCTCATACCTCTTCGCTTTGTAGGAGTTATAAGCCATTCTGGTTGCTAAATCGAATTTGTCGTCACCCGACATTATTAGGAATAAGACTTTAGTCATCGGGGTAAAAAGGAGAGTTTATGCTAAAAAGCGTTTCTTAGAAGGGGTTAGAAAAGGATTAAATTATTTTATTCGTGGAGTCCCCACATACAAGGGTTGAGGAGCCTGTGCTTCTAAAGCTTACGGAGAAAAAGGGATGGAACATTATAGGGGTCTGTACTTTCATTGAGGTTTCATGAATTGGTATTCAATCTCAGGCCCCTTATCCAGCTCTCCAAACCTAGGTGTGGTAGAAAGATGAGGGAAGTTGATTATCGTTTGATTGAGTGTGTTTGTGGTTATGAGAATGATCGTGATGTTATTGCAATAGTTAATTTTAACGGGAGGGGGTCTCTGGCCCTCTCATCTGTCCACCAGATGAGAGCTAAATTGATGTGAGAACGATGAGGCCTCTGGAGAGAATTCTCGTCATGGGGGGCCTCCGGTATGAAAACGAAAAATCGAGCATAGCCACATTACTTACGCAATGAAACCTGCTTTACTCACTAGCGTTAAACTGCTTATTATAGTACAGTTAATTTATCTTTTGATACATCTATTTCCGCGACTGGGGCCTCCAAATTTACCCTTATTCGGACTTTTTTTCCCAACTTCCGGTTCAAATTGGAGGCGGACCAAGCTACGCCTCGAGCTTTATGTCCAAAACTGCCTACACCCCAGTCAGATCTGTATTACACAGATCTGACTAATTATATAAGGAAGTCAGTCATGAAACCCTACGAAAGTCCGACTCCCAATATTTCAGCAACCTCACCGAGTATCTCTCC